>NZ_BAAFGR010000023.1:0-63458 GCF_041154655.1 Nocardia sp. JMUB6875 | reverse complement strand
GGTCGCGGGGGCGTCGGCGGGGTGTCCGGTGCTGGGCGCGCGGGGCGAAGAGGCTCGGATCCTGTTGGGGACACCCGAATTCGCTGCCGATCCGCATGGTGCCTATCGGGAGATGCGCAGGGCGCATGGGTCGATGGTGCCGATCGAGTTGTCGCCGGGGGTGCCCGCGACGCTGGTGGTGAACTATCGGACCGCCTTGCGGATTCTCAATGATCCCGAGCACTTTCCGGCGGATCCGCGGGTGTGGCAGGAGGGGATTCCGGAGGATTCGCCGATCCGGCCGATGATGCAGTGGTATCCGAACGCGCTGCGCAACGCGGGGGCCGAGCATCTGCGGTATCGCCAGGCGTACACCGCGGCCATCGACGGAATCGACTTGCATGCCGTGCATTCCACGGTCGAACGGCTGGCGGAGCCGCTGATCGCGGCGATCGCGGCCGAGGGCAAGGCCGATGTGGTGTCGCAGTACGCGCTGCCGCTGGTCTTCGAGGTGCTCAACCAATTGGTGGGCTGCTCCGCCGATATCGGCCAGCGGGTGGCCACCGGCATGGCCGCGCTGTTCGACACCGTGAACGCGGCCTGGGGCATGCAGACCCTCGGCGAGGCGCTGCTCGAGCTGATCGCGTTGCGCCGCGCCGAACCCGGTGACGACGTGACCTCCCGAATGGCCCATCACCCAACCCAACTCAATGACGAGGAGATGCTGTACCAGCTGGTCAGCTTCTACGGCGCGGGCATCGAGCCCATGCAGAACCTCATCTCCAACACCCTGCTGCTGATGCTCACCGACACCCGCTTCGGCGGAGATGTGCTGGGCGGCAGCCTTTCCACCCGCGACGCGCTCGACGAGGTCCTCTTCAACGACCCGCCGATGGCCAACTTCGCGATCAGCTACCCGCGCCAGCCCATTCTCATCGACACCACCTGGCTGCCCGCGCATCAGCCGGTGCTGATCAGCCTGGCCGCCTGCAACAACGATCCCGAGATCGCGGGCGGCGACCGCACCGGCAACCGCTCGCATCTGGCCTGGAGCGCGGGCCCGCATGCCTGCCCGGCCCGCTCGGTCGCCTACCTGGTGGCGCAGACCGCCATCGACCAGTTGCTGGACGCGCTGCCGGACCTCGAGCTGGCCGTCCCGAAGCACGAAATCTCCTGGCGTCCAGGCCCGTTCCACCGCGCCATGGTGGCACTGCCGGTCGAATTCCCGTTGAGCCCCGCGCTGCGCGCGGTGTAGAAGGAGCACCACATGTCCAACAGCCCGATCGTGCTGGATGTCACCGGCACCGACATCCAAGCCGAATCCGCCCGGATTCGCGAGCGCGGTGCGGTCACCTTGGTCGAGCTGCCCGGCGGCGTCCCGGCCTGGTCGGTCACCGACCAGGCCGTGCTCAAGAGCCTGCTCGCCGACCCCCGCGTCTCCAAGGACCCGCGCCAGCACTGGACCGCGTTCATGAACGGCGAGATCACCGAGGCCTGGCCGCTGCTGCCCTGGGTGATCGCGGAGAACATGTTCACCGCCTACGGCGCCGACCACCGTCGCCTGCGGAAGCTGGTGTCCCCGGCCTTCACCAACCGCCGCACCCTCGCCATGCGCGAGCGGATCGAGGCCATCGTCGCCGAACTGCTCGACGAGCTGGCCGCGCTCCCGGCGGGCTCGCAGGTGGATCTGCGCTCGCTGTTCGCCTACCCGGTGCCGATCAGCGTGATCTCCAGCCTGATGGGGGTACCCGAGCACCTCGACGCCGCCATCCACAAGTGTGTCGACGGCTTCTTCGACGGCTCGCTGACCGCCGAGGAGTCGATGGCCAACTACCTCGAAATGGCCGAGCGCATCGGCGAACTCGTCGCCTACCGCCGCGACAACCCGGGCGACGACATCACCTCCGCCATGATCGCGGCCCGCGACGACGAGGACGGCTCGCAACTGAGCGAGGCCGAACTCGTCGCCACCCTGATGCTCGTCATCAATGCCGGGCACGAGACGACCGTCAACCTGCTGGGCCAGGCCGTGGTCGCCCTGCTGACCCACCCGGACCAGCTGGCCGACGTGCTCGCCGAACGGGCGTCGTGGAGCGATGTCATCGAGGAGACCCTGCGTTACCAGGCGCCGGTCGCGCACCTGCCGCTGCGCTACGCGGTGGAGGACATCGAGATCGACGGGTTCACCATCCCCAAGGGCGAGGCCATCCTGGCCTCCTACGCGGGCGCGAGCCGCGACCCGAAGATCCACGGCGACACCACCGACGCCTTCGACATCCACCGCGCCACCAGGGACCAGCATCTGGCCTTCGGCCACGGCGCGCACCACTGCCTGGGCGCGCCACTGGCCCGGATGGAGGCGGCCATCGCGCTGCCCGCGCTGTTCGAACGTTTCCCGAACCTGCGGCTGGCCACGGACGCAAGCGAATTGACCCCGCTGGGCAGCTTCATCTCCAACGGGCACGCCAGCCTGCCGGTATTCCTCGACGCGGCCGAGTAGCTGTGTGTTCGCGGGCCGGTGCGTGATCGGCCCGCGTAACTCGTTCGGCCTGCTTTACTTCCGGACCCGCGCGGTCGAGGATGGTGTTTGCGGTCTCCATAGCATTGTCTTCAGAGTGCACAGTGCCGCGAGTGTTTCCCAGTGTGTTCAGCGATCCACCAAACGCCACACAGGAGGAACGAACCCATGCTCAGTCGATCACGCCGCCGCTCCGCGACTGTCGCCACCGCCTTCACGGCCCTGAGTGCCGCGGGATTGCTCACCGCCGCAACCGCCTTCGCCGCCAATTCGATCGATGTCTCCGGCGCCGGGCCGTCCATGGTCGGCGTCGAATACACCTGCGAGGCGTCCGCGGGCGTCGCCGCCATCAAGGCCATGCTCGGCGACCCCAACGCCGAGGCCCCCGCCGCCACCGGCACCCAGACCTCCGTCACCTGCGACGGCTCCCAGCACACCGCCTCCATCCCGCTGACCGCCGCCGAGGGGCAGATGCCGTCCTCGGGCTCACCCGTTCAAGTCCGCGCCGCCCTGGTCGATCAGAGCGACACCGTCGTCACCGGCACCGCGAAGCTCCTCACCGCCGGCTGAACCCGGCCCGTCGCCGAGCAGCGCGCCACCGAGGTTGTCCGAATTCGCCTCGACGGATGTGCGGCTCGGCGACCGGTGGGGTCAGGATGGTTCCGGGGGTAGTTGCTCGAGGGCCCAGCGGGCCCAATCGCGGTTCATCGCGGTGGCGCGTTTGCCGTATTCCAGTGCGATGTGGCCGTTTCGGGACAGGTCGCTGTCGTCCCAGTCGATGGACCGTTCGAGCTCGATCAGGTCGGCGTGCGCCTGGTCGGCATCCTCGGCGATCTCGGTCAGGTAGGCGCGGGCGTGGGCAGGGGGAGTGACGCCGAGGAAGAAGACGCGCAGCAGAGTCTCGTTGCGTACCGCGCGTTTCGGGCGCGTGGTGGTGAGCCAGGTGCGCAGGTCGTCGAGACCGGCGGCGGTGAGCGTGTATTCCTTGCGGCCGCGCGGCCCCTCGTCGCTGACCTCGATGAGCCGGGCCTCGGCGAGCTTGGTGAGCTCGGTGTAGATCTGGCTCTGCGTCGCGGGCCAGATGTTGGCCAGCGAATGCTTGAAGGTCCGTAGCAGGTCGTAGCCGCTGGCGGGGCCTTCGGAGAGCAATCCGAGCAGGGCGTACCGGAGACTCATGCCGCCCACTCTACATTCCAATATTGACATGTCGAGACAGGAGCCTCAGGATTGGACATGTCAGAACTGGAATGTCGTGTTGCCGAGGAGTTCTCGAAGTGTCGTATCTCCGCACCTTCGCCCCCTGGATCGTCTATGCGGTGATCCCGTCGCAGTACTGGCAGTGGTCGGCGCTCATCGCGGTCGTCATCTCGGTGGCCTCGATCGCGCAGCAGCGCCGCGCCGGCCGCGGCTGGGACGCGCTGATCATCGATCTCGGGTCGGCGGTGTTCTTCGCGGCGGTCACGGTGCTCGCGTTCGCCGATCCGGACACCGCGCTGCACGCCTACATGCCCGCGATCTCCTCCGGCGTGCTGGCGCTCATCGCGGGGATCTCGCTGCTGATCCGCGTCCCGTTCACCCTGCCGATCGCCAAACAGACCACGCCGCAAGAGCTCTGGGATCAGCCGCTGTTCATCCGGACGGCGTATGTGCTCACCTCCGTGTGGACGGCCGCCTTCGTGATCGGCTGCGTCGCGCTCACCGCGCTGGCGCACGGGTCCTCGGGGTTGCGGACGACGGTGCAGGTGCTGGCCTTCGTCATTCCCGTCGTCTTCACGATCCGCTATGTCGCCCACATCCAGGGCGGGGCGCGCACCGCGCTCGCGGACTGACCGAGAAAAGGCATCGATCATGGCCATCCCGTATCTCACCGGCAACTACGCACCGGTGACCGAAGAGGTCACCGCCTACGAACTCCCTTGCACCGGAAGCATTCCCGAGGAACTCACCGGCTGGTACCTGCGCAACGGGCCCAATCCGCACGAGGCCGCCGCCAAGCACTGGTTCGCCGGCGACGGCATGGTGCACGGCGTGCGGATCGAGGCCGGGCGCGCGGTGTCGTACCGCAATCGCTGGGTGCGCACCACGACCTTCACCGACGGCGCGCGGATGTTCGACACGGAGGGCAATCGGGATTTGGCCGCCGGCGTTGCGAATACGCACGTCATCCGGCACGCCGGGCGCACCCTCGCGCTCGTCGAATCCTCGTTCCCGTACGAATTGACCTGCGAGCTGGACACTCTCGGCCCGCACGACTTCGACGGCAAGCTGAAGACCGCGATGACGGCGCATCCCAAAACCTGCCCGACCACCGGGGAACTGCACTTCTTCGGCTACGACTTCGCCGAGCCGTACCTGACCTACCACCGGGCCGACGCCGCAGGCAATCTGGAGATCAGCCGCCCGATCGATGTCCCGGCACCGACCATGCACCACGACTTCCTGCTCAGCGCGGAGCATGTCGTATTCATGGATCTCCCCGTGGTTTTCGATCTCCAGACCGCGATGTCGGGCGGGAACCTGCCCTTCCGCTGGAGCGACGACTACCAAGCCCGCCTCGGCGTGCTGCGCCGCGACGACCCGCACGGCGAGGTGCGCTGGTTCCCGATCGACCCCTGCTACGTCTTCCACACCCTCAACGCCCACGACGAGCCCGGCCGGATCGTCCTGCACGTCATGCGGCATCCGAGCATGTGGCGGGCCGACTCGAACGATTTCGACGACCACGCGACCCTGTGGCGCTGGACCATCGACCTGACCACCGGCACCGTCCGCGAGGAACAGCTCGACGACCGCGCCGCCGAATTCCCGCGCCACGACGACCGGCTCGCGGGACTCGACACCCGCTTCGGCCATGCCACCGCCACCCGCGACGGCCGCGGCGCGGTGCTGCGCTACGACCTGCACCGGGGCACCACCGCCGCCCACGAATTCGCCCCCGGCCGCATCCCGGACGAGGCGGCCTTCGCCCCCGCCGACGAAAACCCCGGCGGCGACGGCTATCTCATGACCTATGTCTACGACTCCGCCGAGGATCGCAGCGACCTGGTCATCCTCGACGCCACCGATGTCGCCGCACCGCCACTGGCCACCATCCACCTGCCGCGCCGCGTGCCTACGGCTTCCACGGCAACTGGCTGCCCGACGCCTGAGCGGACGTACGTCAGTTCTTGCGGATGACCAGTCCGGGGTTGGCCGCGAGGACGGCGTCGATCGGCTGCGCGGTGAGGATGTCGGACGCGACGCACTGATGGTTCTGGCTGGTGCCGCCGCTGACCAGGCCGAGCGCCTTGGTGCCGCTGATGACCGATCCGCCGCTGTCGCCCTGGACGCTGCAGGTGGTCACGGAGAAGAAGCCCTCGACCGTCACCTTGCGGGTCGTCCCGGGCAGGCCGCCCTCGTTGAAGGTCTGTCCGACCATATCGACTGTGCCGCAGGTGTATCCGGTGATCGCGCCGGACTTGCAGGCGGGCATCCCGGAGACGGGCGAGACGACGCCGTCGATGGCGATGGTGTCGGCGGCGGCCAGCGAGACGAGCGCGGCGCTGCCGACCGAACCGCCGCCGGGCGGCGTCGCGGGGGAGGGCTCGGGCTGCTCGGCGGGTCCGCCGACGACCAGGTTATTGCGGAACCGGGCCACCTGATCGTCATTGATCTGCAGGATCGCGTAGTCGTGCGGCCCGAATTCCGAGGCCCCGAAATGCCCCAGCTCGTCCCCGAGGCTGTCTTCCTCGTAGTCGTAGATCTTGTGCGGCTCGGTCGTTTTCGCCGACGGATCGACCAGGTTATTGGGATCGCAGTGCCCGGCGGTGATGGCGACATCGTGTCCGGCGGCATCGGTGGCATTGAATCCCAGCGAGCACTTGCCGTATCGGGTGGCGTCGAAGGCGATCCGGAACGGCTGCCCGCCCTTGAACGGCTCGCCCGGCGCGGCAATGGTCACCGGAATCTCCGGATCGTCGGTGCCCGGACCCGGCTTCGGCTCATCGACCACCACGAGCTCGACCGCACCCAATCCGGACGGCACCTGGGCGGCGGTGCCGGAGGTGTAGACCACGACCGTATTGCGCCCGACGTCCACCGCATCCCCGACGAACGCGTTCGCGGTCTCGCGCGGCTGCGAGGCGATCCACTTGCGGACCGCCTCCCGCTGCTGCTGCAATGCCGCGGCGCTCGACGCGACCCGCACCACCTCGAACCCGGCCTGCCGCACCGCCTTCGCGGCCACCTCGAAGCCCGTCCCGTCACTGAGCGACACCAGCGCCCGCGCCCCGTCCATCCGCACCCCGGCGAACACCATCGGATACGCCGCCCGCGCGAGCTTCTCGAACTCGGCCAGCCGCTGCGCGGTCGCGGCCCGGTTCATGTACTCCGACAGCTCTATGTGGAGATCGCGCCGGACGGCCGTCTCCAGATCGGCCGGGGCCGGATCCTCGCCCGCGCCTTCGGGCGTCGCACCCGAAATCGGCATCGCGGCGGTGAGTATCGCCGCGCAGCACGCGAGCACCGGAACGACCTTGGTCCGACCCATGCGTCTCTCCCAGCGTGAGATGTTCGCGGACACCCACTCCGAACAGGTGTTATGCCGATCCGGAATCGTATGTCACATCTACCTCGAAGAGGACGAAACAGACTTCGGGCATGTCGCGGGCGTCAGCTCCGGTCGGCGGCGCGGACCGCTCCCACCGCCTTGCGGGCCGCCACCTGAACCGGATCCCACACCGGGGAGAACGGCGGCGCGTACCCGAGATCCAGGGCGACGATCTGCTCGACGGTGAGACCGGCGGTCAGGGCCACCGCGGCGATGTCGATGCGCTTGCCCGCGCCCTCACGGCCCACGATCTGCACGCCGAGCAGGCGGCCGGTGCGGCGTTCGGCGATCATCTTCACCGTCATGGGCGCCGCACCCGGGAAATAGCCGGAGCGACTGGTGGATTCGATGGTGACGGTCACGAATTGCAGGCCGCAGGCGCGGGCATCGCGTTCCAGCAGCCCGGTGCGGGCCACCTCGAGATCGCACACCTTGCTGACCGCGGTGCCGACCACGCCGGGGAAGGTGGCGTAGCCGCCGCCGACGCCGGAACCGATGACCTGGCCGTGCTTGTTGGCGTGGGTGCCGAGCGGAATGTGCCGCTCCGAGCGAGAGATCAGGTCGAGGACCTCCACGCAGTCGCCGCCCGCCCAGATGTTGTCGTGCCCGCGCACCCGCATGGCCAGATCGGTGAGCAGGCCGCCGGATTCGCCCAGCGGCAGCCCGGCGGCGCGGGCAAGATCGGTATTGGGTCGCACGCCGATGCCCAGCACCACCACATCGGCCGGATATTCGGCGTCGGCGGTGACTACGGCGGTGGCGCGGCCCTGCGCGTCGGTGCGGATCTCGGTCACCTCGGTGCCGCAGTTGACCTGGATTCCCATGCCCCGCATGGCCTTCCGGATCAGCACACCCATATCGGGATCCAAGGTGGCCATGGGTTCGGTGCCCCGGCTGACCATCGTCACCTGAAAGTCGCGGTGGATCAGCGCCTCCGCCATCTCCACGCCGATGTAGCCCGCGCCCACCACGACCGCGCGCCGGCCTTCGATCTCCTCCAGGGTGTCGATCAACGCCTGGCCGTCATCGAGGGTCTGTACGCCGTGTACGCCGGCCGCGTCGATGCCCGGCAGCGGGGGCCGGATCGGTGTCGCGCCGGTCGCGATCACGAGTTTGTCGTAGCCGAGCCAGCTTTCGTCTCCGGTGTCGAGTTCGCGCGACCGGACCCGCTGCCCGTGCACATCGATCTCGAGCACTTCGGTGCGCAACCGCAGATCGATGTCCCGGGCCCGATGCTCGGCGGGTGTCCGGGCGATCAATGAGTCCCGATCGTCGACCTCCCCGCCGACCCAGTACGGAATCCCGCAGGCCGAATACGAGGTGAAATGTCCTCGCTCGAACACCACGATCTCCAGTTCCGCCGCACTCCGCAACCGCCGCGCCTGCGACGCCGCCGCCATCCCCGCCGCGTCCCCACCGATGACCACCACGCGTTCTGCCATACCGACACGGTAAACGCGGTCCGCGTCGCCGCCGGTACTAGCGGCCGGTGTCGGTCGCGCGGGTGCGGGCCAGGCGGCTGAAGGATTGCCGCAATTGGATGATCCGCACGCCACCGGCCACCGCCATCACCAAGGCCCCGAGCACGGCCGCGACCAGAATCGCCACCCCGATGGGCAGCGTGAAATGCCAGCCCAGGAAGCCGAGCCGGACGCTCGCGGTGTTCTGCACCACGAAGATGAGCAACACGACCAGAAAGACCGCGCCCGCACTGAGACCCACCCAGACGCTGCCCGCACGGGTACGACTGACGCGCGTGTCGGGTGGGGTGGGTGCGGTCGGCGCGACCGGCACGGGCGGCCTGGCCACGGGTGGCGGTTCCACCGGCGGCGGTTCCGGCGTCGGCTCGGCAGGGACGCGTCCGGTCCCCAAATACGGTTCACCCTCGCTCGCAGGATTCATGACAACCTCCTCACCGCGATCGCAATACCCGCCGCACCGCCGGTTATTCGCCCGCGGAGGAGATACCCCCGAGGGCTGTCTTCAAGTCCGCGACCAGCGCGGCGTAGGCCTCGGCGCGGTCCGGAGCCCGGAGCACCGCCGACGGATGCGCGGTCGCGATCACCCGGTACTCGTGGCCGGGGATGAACTGTCCACGCTGCGTCGTGATGCGAAACGACTGTCCGAGAATGGCTTTGGCCGCGACACTGCCCAGACACACCACCAAACGCGGCCGCACGACACGCATTTCGGCGTCGAACCAGGGCGCACACGCGACGATCTCCGTGCGGCCGGGTTGTTTGTGGATGCGGCGCTTCCCGCGCTCGACGAACTTGAAATGCTTGACCACATTGGTCACATAGACCTGGCCGCGATCGATTCCGGCTTCGGCGAGGGCGCGATCCAGCAGTCGCCCGGCCGGCCCGACGAACGGGTGGCCCCGGCGATCTTCTTGATCGCCGGGTTGCTCACCGACCAGGACGATCTCCGCGTCCGCGGGTCCCTCGCCGAAAACGGTCTGCGTCGCATGGCGATACAGGTCGCAGCCGTGACAGTCGCGGGCGGCGGCGCGCAGGTCGTCCAGGTCACCGTCGGACGGTACGAAGCTCGCCGCATCCGACATGTTCGTCACCTGTTCGGGTCCGATGTCATGGTTGTCGCGCTCACGGCAGCCCGGTGCCGCCGATCGGTCCCCGGGTGGTTCCGGTGGCCACGCGCGGGAGCACGGCGCCCAGCAGCACCATGCCGAGGCCCAACCCGAAGTGCAGCCAGTCGTCGGCGGTGTTGACCGGGACGAAGTTGGCGTCGGCGGTCTTGTCGATCACCAGCCCGTACAGCCAGAGCGCGAGGTAGATGACGCCGCCCGCCAGCAGGAACAGTCGCGAGGTGTTGGCGGTGCGGGCGGCGGCCAACCCGGCCGCGCCGAAGATCAAATGGATGATGTTGTGCAGCACCGATACCTGGAACAGGCCGAGCAGTTCGGCCCCGGTGTGGTGTCCGGCCCAGGTCAGTGAGTCGTAGTCGGTGACGATGCCCGGGATGAAGCCGAGCACGCCCACGAGTAGGAAGACCGCGCCGACCGCGAGGGACGCCATTTGCACATACGTCAAGGAGCGGTTGGTGCGGGTGCCGAAAGTAGTCATATCTCCAGCCTTCGGTTCGGGCGGCGAGCGCGAGCACGCCGCGGTCGGTTCCGACCTGCCTCCCGCCTACCCGGCGTCCGAGGACACAAACTCCCGGGTGAACCCGCGTCGCGCCGTCGGGGACCGGGCGGCTCCGCGCCCGGGTTTGACCGCCGGGGTCCGGGGTAGTCGGGGCACGAACCGGAGGTGGCACGATGACCGCAGAGCAATCCATCGAGGGCGGAATTCCCGAGAGCCCAACGCAATTGGGGCCCAAATCCTGGTGGGGTGTGCTCCGGCGGACGGTGACGGAGTTCCGGGACAACAACATCACCGACTGGGCGGCGGCGCTGACGTATTACAGCGTGCTGTCGATCTTCCCGGGGCTCGTCGTGCTGACGGCCGTGCTCGGTCTGCTCGGCCCGGACGTGACCCGCTCGTTGATCGATACGGTGCACGCGGTCGGGCCGAGCAGCGGCACCTCGCTGCTGGTCGACGCGATCGATCAGCTGCAGGGTTCGCGGTCGCTGTCGGGCTGGCTGGCGATCTTCGGATTGGCGTCGGCGCTGTGGACGGCATCGGGCTATCTGGGCGCGTTCATGCGGGCGACGAACTCGATCTATCACACCGATGAGGGCCGTCCGATCTACAAGACGGTTCCGCTGCGCCTCGGCCTGACCGCGCTGATGGTGCTGCTCATCGCCGCCTGCGCGCTGGGCGTGGTCGCGACGGGCACGCTGGCGCAGCGGATCGGGCGCTGGCTGGGCTGGGGCGCGGGCGCGGTGCGGGTATGGGACATCGCGAAGTGGCCGGTGCTGGTCGTGCTCGTCGGACTGGCGATCGCACTGCTGTACTGGGCCTCGCCCAATGTGCGGCAGTACGGTTTCCGCTGGCTGAGCCCGGGCAGTGCGCTCGCCGTCCTGATCTGGATTGCCGCTTCGGCCGGATTCACCCTCTACGTCAGCTTTTTCGGCTCCTACAACAAGGTGTACGGCTCACTGGCCGGAGCGGTGATCTTCCTGGTGTGGTTGTGGCTCACCAATATCGCCGTCCTGCTCGGTGCTCAGTTCGATGCCGAACTCGCGCGCGGGCGGCGCATCGAGCAGGGGTGGCCAGAACAGGCCGAACCTGTTCTGCCACCCCGCGATGAACCCGAGTGAGCCGCTCGCTACGTCGTCCGCGAAGCGCGCGGACCCGGCGTGCACGCGCCGGTGATGGTGGCCGCGGGCCTGAGATCGTCTGCGTGCCCGCAGATTTCGATGACTCGATCGACGCAGCGCGACCCGGTCACCCAGCGCAACGAGGTGTGATGGTGGCGAGCGTGATCGTCGGCCTCGAGCATGAGGCGCAACCCGCAGAGTCCGAAGAAGCTGAGCCGGGACAGGTCGGTGACCACCAGGTCCGCCTCGGAGTCGATGGCCTCGGTCAAGCGTGCCCGTAGCGTGCCCACGGTGCAGCGATCCACCTCGCCGGTCGCCGTCAGCACGGTCATCGCCCGCGTTGGCCGGCTCACCATCACCTCCAGCGGCTCGCGCGTCCCGCGCACCACCGCATCGCTGGAATGGTTCGACACCAAGAACATTCTCGCCATGGGAATCCCGATTCATCCGAGCAGCAGTAACCGAACTGGTTTCGCCGCGACACTGTGTCCGCCCTCCCCGACACGGTCCGGGCATCGGCTGGTGACTCAACCTCCTGAGGGGTACCCGGCACGCCGGCGAGATAATCCCGTGACCTTCACGAGTTCCCGGAATTTCCCGTTTTCTCTGCTGGTCAGGGGTTCAGTAGCTCGGCCAGTTGCCCGGCGTCATGAGTTCGAGGAGGTGCTCGTCGGGATCCCGGAAATAGATGCTGCGACCGCCCCGAGCCCAGCTGGTCCGGCCCTCGATCGGAATATCGTGTGCGCTCAGATGCGCCTCCCACACATCCAGTTCATCCTCTGACACAGCGAAGCACACATGAAGCCGCCCGCTCCCGTCGTGCGACGGGATCTCACCGCTCGGCAGCCCCGGCCCGGGCAACACCTTCGGCTCCAGCGATCCGCCCCGCCGAAAAAGCAGCAACACATTGTCGCCCCCGATATCGAACGCACACAACGGATCCGCGTCGAGAATCGTTTCCAGCTGCAGTATCTCCCGGTAAAACTTGCGGGCCCTGTCCAGGTCGTCGACATACAACGCGGACTCGATAATCCGCTCGAGCTTCGGCACTTTCCGCTTCTTCCTCTCGAATACGTTGTCGCAACGATCGTGCAACCTCGAGCCCACTCGAGGTCCAGCGTCGCGTGCCCACGATCACACCGCTGCAGGAACACGTGGACGACGCCGGGGTAGGGGTGTTGCGGTCGTTGGTCGCGCCGTACCCGGCTGTTGGCCAGTAGGCTGGTTTATGGTCTCGGTATTCGCCGGGTCCGTTCGAGGCCTCTCTGCGGTCGTGCTCTTCGAATCGCGATGCCACCCGATGTGTCGGAGAGGCGAATGTGGCGACGACCGCAGGCGATACGGACGATCGAGAGTCCGTGGGCGACCATGTCGAACCGGCCGATAGCCCGGGCGAGGACGGGTGGGACGAGGATGAGTCCCCGGCGCTGCGGCGGGCCCGGAAGGAAGCCGACCTCGCGGTCACCGGGGATTCGACGCGGGCGTATCTGAAACAGATCGGGCGGGTTCCGTTGCTGTCGGCGGCCGAAGAGGTCGATCTCGCGGTTCGGATCGAGGTCGGACTGTACGCGGCGGAGAAGCTGCGACTCGCGTCCGAGTCGCCGCCGGATCTGGATGCGATGTCGCGCCGGGATTTGGCGTGGATCGTGCTGGACGGTGTGCGGGCCAGGGATCATCTGCTGGAGGCGAATCTGCGGCTGGTCGTGTCGATCGCCAAGCGGTACACCGGTCGCGGCATGGCCTTTCTCGATTTGATTCAAGAGGGCAATCTCGGCTTGGTGCGCGCCGTCGAAAAGTTCGACTACAGCAAGGGATTCAAATTCTCGACGTATGCCACGTGGTGGATCCGCCAGGCGATTTCGCGTGCGATGGCCGATCAGTCGCGGACCATCCGCATTCCGGTTCACATGGTGGAGATCATCAACAAGCTCGGGCGGGTACAGCGGGAGCTGTTTCAGCGGCTCGGCCGGGAGGCCACCGCCGACGAGCTGGCCGCCGAGTTGGACATCACGCCGGAGCGGGTCATGGAGATCAAGCGGATCGCTCGGGAGCCGATCTCGCTGGATCAGACGATGGGTGAGGACGGCAGCAGCCAATTCGGTGATTTCATCGAGGATTCCGAGGCTGTCGTCGCGGTCGACGCGGTGGCGTTCACCTTGCTGCAGGAGCAGCTGGGCGCGGTATTGGACACGCTCACCGAACGCGAAGCCAGTGTCATGCGCCTGCGCTACGGGCTGAGTGACGGTCGGCCCCGGACCCTCGAAGACATCGGCGCGATCTACGGCGTCACCCGGGAGCGGATTCGGCAGATCGAATCGAAGACCATGTCGAAACTGCGCCACCCCTCACGCTCGCAATTGCTGCAGGACTATCTCGAATGATCGACCGTAGCGGGTTCGAGTTGAGTGAATACGTCGAGGTTTTCCGACAGGAACGACTCCAGCGTGCGCGGTGGTCTACCCAGGATGCCGGCCACCGTTTCGGTCGGTCGTTCGGGGTGTGTGGCGGCGAGTCGTTGGATTTCGACAACGTGATCAGCCAGCCATTCCGGCATACCCGACCGTTGGACGAGTTCGGTGCGGAAGTCCCTGGGCGAGAGATCGATATAGCGGATCGGTACGCCGAGTAAAGCGCTCAGCTGTTCGGTGATCTGCGGGTAGCTGTAGGTCTGTGAACCGGTGAGAGTGTAAGTGCCCCCGGCGATTTCACTGCGAGTGAGGGCTGCAGCCGCGACGTCGGCGATATCGCGGCAGTCGATGAAGTTGCAGGCCGCGGTGCCCATTGTTCCGGTGATGATCCGGTGCGCGGCGATCTGGGGTGCGAGCAGCAGCAGCTTCTGCATGAACGCGTAAGGGTGCAGGATCGTGTGGGCCATGCCCGAACCCCGCAGCGCCTCCTCGATCGTGTGATGCCAGCGCGCGATGGCCACCGGCGAGTCCGCCGCGGCGGTGGGGGCGGAGAGTTTCACGACGTGGTCGATGCCGCACTCGGCGGCGATTTCGATTGCCCGGGTTTCGAGTTCGACCTGGTCCGGGCTGTTGGTCATGGTCAAGAACAGCTGTGTCGCGCCCCGGAACGCGGCGCGCAGCGAATCTGGATCCCTCGCGTCCGCCTGCCGTACGTCGACACCTGCCCGGTTGAATACCTTCCCGTGCAATCGATTCGGCTCTCGGCTCAGGGCGCGGCAGGGGACTCCCGAGTCCGCGAGGCGCTCCAGCAAGGCGCCGCCGGTCGCACCGGTCGCGCCCATGATGACGATCATTGAACTTCCTTCCGACGGATCGAGGCCCAGCGCCACACGACGATCGTGGAAGCCACGGCCGCGGCGAGGGGCACATCGAAGCGAATGCGCTCAGCGAACCACGCTGTGCGGATGAGTAATTGGGCTGCCATGGCAGCGAGAGCGGTCGTGCCGAGACCGAACCACGCCGCGAGGGCCATCGGTGCGGCATTGCGCAGCCACGCGATGCGGGATCCGCGGTGCTGCAACCACAGTCCGAGCGTGAATGCGACGAGGGCAGAGGTGCCCGCGATCGACGTCGGCGCGGCGAGCAGCAACTCGGGCTGCCGGGTGATCAATCCGCCCGCTCCCGCCGACAGCGCCGGTGCCAGGTAGGCGAACAGGACCTCACGCCGCAGCGCGAATCGCGCCGGCGCGGTCGCGACAGGCATTTAATTAGCCTCCTAACTATATGGGTAGAGAAGAGCTGCTTCGAGGGCGTGTGTGTTCAGTCCGCTGCGAGCGTGCCGATGCCTTGGGTGACGCGTTCGAGCAGATCGAGGAAGGTGGCCCGCTCTGCGGGAGTCAGCGCTCCGGCCATTGCCTGTAGGCGGCCGAAATGCTCGGGAGCCATTTCCCTTAGCTTCTGTGCACCGCGTGCGGTGAGTACCACCATCACGCTGCGGCCGTCTTCCGCAGAGGCGCGCCGGTATGCCAGTCCTTGCTGCTCGAGGCTGGCGATAAGGCCTGTCACCGTCGCGCGAGTCACGCCGAGAACGGCCGCCAAATGCGACGGTGACAACTCGCCGTCGGCGTCCTCCAGCGCGGCCAACAAGCGATAACGCCCGGCGGACAACCCGAATCGCGCGAAGTGGGCCTCGGACGCCTTCGCAAGGCTGGCCCCCGTCGCGAGCAGTCGAACCGCGACCAGCACCACCTGCGGGTCGATATCGCCTTCGAGCCCATACCGTCGGATCTGTGAGCGAGCCTGGGCCAGCGTGGGCGCCTGAAGCGCTTCAAGATCCGATCCCATGAAAATACTATGGCACCTAACTAAGTAGCCGTCAAAGTCGGCACGACAATCGATCGGCGGTGCATGATCAAACCCGCCGCCAGCCCGGACCGGCGGAGGCCGAGTCTGGGACGAGGTGGGGGAGGGCGGCGAGCTGGGCCAGTTGGTAGGCGAACCAGTTGGGCAGGTCGGTCGTTCGGAGTCCTCTGGTTCATTGCTGGTGGACGGATGGACAGGTGCGTCCCGGGACCGCGCGTCGGGTGGCGTGATTCGGAAGATCCAGCCGAAGCGGTGGGAGGTCACCCACAGGGCGCCGTCCGGTCCGGTGCTGATGTAGGCGGGGAAGGAACCGACCGTGAAGGGGGCCCGGCCGCCCAGGGCGCGGATCGGGTATTCGGTGAAATCGCCGGTGGCAGGGGCGAGGCGGCCGACCTGGCCGGTCACGATCTCGGGGAACCACAGGGCGCAGTCGGGGCCGTTGGCGAGGCCGAAAGGCACGCTTTTGACGGGGACGTTCACCTCCCGCGCCGCCCCCTGTGTGGTGAGTTCGATAATGCGGGCGGGGCGGGCGCGGTGATTCACAGTGCGCCATCGGGCCCCGCGGCCATGATCGGGTTCTCGGTCGCGAAGGTGAACGGCAACTCGTATTCGCGCTGTTCTCCGGTGCGCGGGTCGTAGCGGCCCGCCCGGTTGGTGACGAATTCCGGATACCACAGCGCCCCATCGGAACCCACGACCAGTTCGTGACCGCCCGCCAGCAGCTGCGGGAGCGGGATCCGGGTGACCGCGTAGGTCGCCGTGTCGATGCGGCCGAGGTAACCGCCGAGCAAGGTGCAGAACCAGACCGCGCCATCGGGGCCGGGAGTGAACCCTTCGGCGAAACGTCCTGCGCCGATGGGGATCTGGGTGACCGCCGATTCCAGATCGGTGGCCGTGGGATCGGCCGCCGCCGGTCCGGCGGCGACCAGCATCAGGCTGGCGGCGAGCAGCCTGGCAGAGCCGCGCAGGCGCATGGTGGTCGGAAGCTATCTTCTCGCAAGGAAATTCGGCGGTGCTCGCAACGGTAGACCGGCTGGTCGAGGCTCAGGGACGACAACCGCACCGGCTGTCGAGGATGGTCAATGGGCTGTCCGGACCGATCAGCGAAGGCAGACGAAGGTGGAGGCTGCGCCCAGATGCCCGGTTCAGCGTTGCGGTGGCAGTCCGCGAAGGAAGATTTCGAAGGCGTCGGGATCGACCGCGATACTGCCGGAAAATGGTTCGTCGAGCAGCTGGATCAGTGCGAGCACCAGCAGCACCAGTATCGCCAACGCGCTGGCGAGCAATAGATGCGCCCAAAATTTCGACAGGCCGAACACGAACGTGAATCCGACGGTTACCGCTGCGCCCAGCGCCAAGGCCAGCCATAACGCGGACGGCACATTGTGGCCGCTCTGGCTGAGCCGTTCGCGGCGTGCCGCGGCCAGGTCGTTGATCGTCGAGAGCGAATGATCGTAGATCGACTGGGCGTGCGGGTCGTCGGAGGGCAGAGCGTTGATCTCCGCTCGCATCCGATACACCAATTCGGTGGCTTCGGGACTGTGTTCACCGCGGCTGAGCAAGGGCCATTCGTCGTCTATGACCACGCGTGCGTACCGCTGGGTGGTCGCTTCCAGATCACGTCCCGCTTCCGGGGGCAGCGCCCGGGCGTTCCAGTACAGCGCGGCCAGCTGGTTGGCCTCGGTGAAGGTGTTGTTCCGGGCATCCTGCAGCGAAGTCCATTCGGTGACCACGACGAATGCCAGCAGGACCGTATAGAGTGCGCCGACCGTCTGGAACACCATGCCGGCGACTTCGTTGTGTTCGTCGGGTGCGCCTTTACGTACCGAGCGCCGCAACGCGAAAACGCCCCCTGCCACCGTCACGACTGGGAAGAACCCCCCCTACAACATCATGGGCGGAACCACCGCCACCGACCTTCCCATTCGGCGCATCGTCTACCCTTCACCGGGATCCTATGCTCCCGACGAAGAGCGCGGCGTGCTGCTGGCCAGTTACACCTGGGGACAGGACGCGCTGCGTTGGGGTTCACTGCACGAGGAAGAACGCATATACCAAGCATTGGAGGACGTCGCCAAGATTCATCCGGAAATCATGGATGTCTTCGAGTTCGGGGCCAGCCACGCATGGTTCAACGACCCCTACGCGGGTGGCGCGTTCGCGCAGTTCGAACCAGGCCAGGCCAGTCGTATCCAGAGCCACATTCTGGAACCCGAAGGACGGCTGCTGTTCGCCGGCGAGCACTGCTCCCTCTACCACGCGTGGATTCAAGGCGCCTTGGAGTCCGGTTTACGAGCCGCGAAAGAAGTACACGAAGCGCCTCCCTCCGTGTCCGGCTACGCGCGCAATTCACAGGTCCTCGTCGGCGGCGCGGTCGGCGCGATATGAAATCACTCTGGATTTTCCGGTGACACTGTCGGCAATGCGACGAGAAAGGTCATTCATGCAAACCGTGCGGGCGTACACCACAGACTTCCAACGCCAGATCGTCTCTCACGCACATGAATCCATGGTCGGGAACGTCAGCGTTGTCGGCGTGGTGCAATCCGAAGACGACGGCCGAGTGCTGCTGATCCGCCGCCAGAGCACATCCCACCTCATCGCCGGACACATCTGGGCCCTGCCGAGGGTGCAAGCCGGCTCAGCGGAGATGCTGGAGGATATCGCCACGGAGATGTTCACGCGATATCTGGGGTCCGCGTTCGGCGAGGTCGGTTTCGGCGAACCCCATCTGTCCGCCGACAAATCCAGCCTTATCGTCCCCGCTGTCGTCACTGTCTCGGCCGACACACTCGACCAACTCACCGCCGGAGCCGAGTACGATGCCCTCGTGCCCGGTCAGGAACGGGATTTCCTCGCCCCTATCGAGCGCGACAGCGCAGAATTCCTCCAAGCTCTGGGCCACTTCGCGCTCAGCTGAAAGCACTGGTCTGTCGATGAGAGACCTGGCTCCGTAGGCATGGCCTGGGAACCGATCACCCCCGACGCACCGGGCAAGATTCCGCGTCCGCTGCTGACTCAATCCTGGCTCGATCTGGCCTTCCTGCACTGGGCCGCCGACCCCGCCGACCCCGCCGACATCGCCGCGCTATTGCCACCCTGGCTTTGCTGATGAATCCCAGCGGGGTTTCCGGGTGAATTTCAGCGGGGTCCGGCCCAGCCGGAGGCCGGGAATCCTGGTGAATTTCAGCGGGGTGGCCGGGTGTCGTTCTGGGACGGCTGTTCTGGATTGATGCCGAGGAGTAGGGCGTAGCGGATCAGGTCGACGCGCAGGTGCCCGGAGTTGTAGGTGCCGGTGCCGATGAATTGATCGAAGCCGATGCGGGCGTTCTGGTCGGCGGTGATCCAATCGTGGACGAGTAGCAGGAGCTCGCCGAGTTCGATGCAGTCGGCGGCGGGCTCGGTCTCCGGACCGGTCATGTTCGGGTGGTGCCGGAGGCGCGTTTGGTGGCTTTGGTGTGGGCCAGGCGGTAGGAGCTGGTGCCGGTCTCAATGATGTTGCCGCCGAAGGTGAGTCGGTCAACGATGGCGGCGCAGAGTCGTGCGTCGGTGAAGGTCTTCGTCCAGCCCGAGAAGCTCTCGTTGGAGGCGATGGCCACCGAGTTGCGTTCCTCGCGTTCGGTCAACACCTGGAACAGCAGTTCCGCGCCGCGTTTGTCCAGTTCCATGTAGCCCAGTTCGTCGATGCAGAGCAGGTCGACGCGCCCGTAGCGGGCGATGGTCTTGGTGAGTTGTTTGTCGTCGGCGGCCTCGACCAGTTCGTTGACCAGCTTGGCGGCCAGGGTGTATTTCACCCGGAATCCGGCCATCGCGGCCTCGGTGCCCAGCGAGATCAGCAGATGACTCTTGCCGGTGCCGGAATCACCGATCAAACACAACGGCAACCCCTTCCGGATCCACTCGCATTTGGCCAACGTATGAACGGTGGCCGGGTCGACGTTGGAGTTTGCGTCGAAGTCGAAGGCCCGCAACGATTTATCACGAGGGAACCCGGCGGCCTTGATGCGTCGCTCGGAGCGGCGACGCGCGCGGTCGTCGCATTCGGCCATCAACAGCTCGGCCAGGAATCCGCGGTAAGTCATCTGCTCGCGAGAGGCGGTGTCGGCGAGTTCTTCGAACTGGCCGCGGATCGTCGGCAGGCGCAGCATCCGGCAAGCGGTGTCGATCGCGGCTTCGGCGGCCTGCTCGGTCAGCCCGCGCCGGCGAGGAGAGTGGGTGGTCACGAACTGGTTCCTTCCGTGCGGGGCGGGCGCGCCAGCAACTGGTCGTAGGCGGCGACCGACGGCAGCGGCCGGGTGTCGGCCGGCAACTGTCGCAGGCGGCGTTCGGTCAGCGAAGCGACTGCAGCCGAAGAGCTTTCGTCGGGTTCTCGGTGGTCGTCGGGGTGGATGGTGCGGTCGGTGTCTGCGGCCTTGCGGGCCTCGAGCGCGACCGCGTCCGGGGTGAGCGCGCCCGCGTGCAGGGCCGCGGCCAGCCCGGCGACGACGTGTTCGTGGCGCATATGCCGGTGCAGCAACAGCACCTCGATCAACGCCCTGGTGCCCGCGCCGTCGCCATGGCTCTTGCGGGCTTCGGCCCACCAGGCGTCGTGAACCGGGGTGAATTTCCCTGCTGCCCTGGCTTGTTCGAGGACGGTCGAGCCGGGAAGGGCGCCGGGTTTGCGCAGCAGACCTTCCAGATAGTGATCGAGTTCCAGGCTCGAACGGGCTCGCCCGGCGACGCGTTCGTGGCGGGCGATCTCGGCGCGCCCGTCGTAAACGATGACTTCCGAGCCGCGCAGCAGCACCCGGACTCCGCGTCCGACGAGGCGGACCGGCACCGAATAGCGGTTGGTGCGCACTGTGATCGTGGCGTAGCGGTCGACGCGCGGGCTGAACCAGCGGCCGGTCTCGACCGGCTCGTCCGGAAGCGGTTTCAACACGCCCTGCTCGACGGCAAAATGTTCCCCGACCGTGCTCACGCGAGTGCCGATGCGGCGGGTGTCGTCGGCTGCGTCGATGGCCGCGATCATCGCGTTCAACTCGGTGATCGAGTCCACGACCGGGACGGGGACCAGGTGATTTCGCCGGAAATAGCCGATATCGCCCTCGACTCCGCCCTTTTCGTGCGCGCCTTCCTTGCCCGGCCGGCAGTAGAAGGCCTCGATGTCGTAGGCCGAGCGGAAGGCGGTCCAGCGTTCGGTCTCGACCCGTTGACGGTCGAAACCCAGAACGCTGGCGACCGCGGCCTTGAGATTGTCGTAGCGGATCCGCGCCGGAACCCCTCCGAACACGGCGAACGCATGCGCGTGGCCCTCGAAGAACGCCTCCTGCCCACCCGATGTCGATGCCAGATGAACCGCCTTGCCCGAGAACGACATTCGCATCGAGAACAGGAACCAGGTCAGCGTCTCGCCGCGGCGGCGGACCACGAACTCACCGAAGTCGACCTCGGCCTCCTCACCAGGGCGGTGCGACTGCGGCACGAATACCTCCGCCGCCTCGAGCCCGGCCTCGGCACGGATCTCCGCCCTGCGGTCGCGGACGTAGACGCGGATCGTGTCGTAGCCCAGATCGGTCAGTCCGTATTCGTCGAGCAGCCGGTGATAGAGCCGCATCGCCGTATGTCGTTGCTTACGAGGAGCTTTCAGGTCCGCCCGCAGGATCTCGTCGATCACCGGCTTGAACCGGTCCAACCGCGATTCCCGCTTCGGATACTGCCGCCGCGGTGTCGGCCATGCCGACTCCATCGCCTTGGCGACGGTCTCGTGGCCGACGTGGTACTTGGCCTCGATCGCCATCTTCGGCGCACCCGCCCGAAGATCGCGGCGGATCGCCGCATACAACTCGACCCTCGGTTCCCTCGGCACGGCCACGCTCCTCGACGGTGTCGACCATCGTCAACCCATCAGCAACCCACCACGCCGGAATTCGCTCGTATCGACCTCGACGACACGCCCACCCCGCCGAGATTCACCAGGAAACCCCGCTGGAGATGGCCCGTGTAGCCAGCCACCCGGTACCGCTCCCGACACCCTGTCCGGGCAGACCTACGTGGGGCGTCCCAGCATGTTTCGGCCGCCCCGCCCGCCCCGCAGGTCTACCGACCCCCTGACCGCTGCACACCTCTCGAACATCCGCACAGTGGGTCCTGCACAGCGTGTATTCGAAAACGGATGCGCACCAGCGCATTCCGGTTCGGTCGTCGCGATTGGAGCGTTAGCCGGTCGGCGCCGACCGGTTCGGTCGATACTGTGTGCGGCGTGGTGCCGGTCAATCGTCCAGTGAATAGGTCATCGGATCGGATGTGCGGTCCGGCACCACGCGCGCAAGCCGCCTCAGTATGTCGCTATGCGGCCGCCTTGTTGTACGCCTCGATGACCTCGACGGGTATCCGGCCGCGGCTGGATACGTTGAATCCGTTTGTCCGGGCCCAGTTGCGGATGGTTTGAGTCTGCTCTCGGTCGACCGTCGCGCGCGGGCGTTCGCTACCGGCCTTGCCTTTCGCGGCTCGACCGACTTTGCGCGCATGAGGAATCCACTGTTCGAACAGCCCTCGCAACGCCGCCGCATTCAAACGGGATAGATCGATCTCGTAGCTCACGCCGTCGACCGCGAACAACACGGTCTCCTCCGCCGTGGACTCACCGTCGTAGTCATCCACCATCTCGACGATGACCTTGCGTGCCATGGGAACTGCCTTCCGGTTGGACCGAAGTAGTCGTTGAGAATTGGAGATTAGCGGAGGCGACGCGGTCGCCTTCCGCAGGGTCGAATGGTGGAGGCACACGGCAAAGCCGCCGGAGGGCCCGCACGATAACGGGCCTAGGTCCGTACGAGCATTCTGATTGCACTCTCGATGGCGACGGTGTCGGTGAGATCGGCGAGGACCACATCGGCTGCCGATAATTCAGCCGCTGTGGTTCCTCCGGCGGCGACCGCGATGACGCATGCGCCGCCCTCGTGTGCGGTCTGGATATCGGCAGGGCTGTCGCCGATCAGAACGGTGTTGGCACGGTCGAATTCGCCGCTGTGGGTGCTTGCGCGGGTTTGGGCGATCGGGACGAGCGAGGGACGGTGTCCGTCATCGTCGCCGTAGGCCCCGCAGTCGAGGTCGAGATACTTTGCCAGGCCGAAGGCTTCGAGCTTGATTCGCGTGACGGCACGGGTGTTGCCGGTGAGTACCGATTGTCGGATGTCGCGCAGTTCGCTGAGATGTCCGAGTGCCTTCTCCGCGCCAGGCATCACGCGGCCTTGCTCTTGCAACTGCCGCCGCCGCTCGGTGTAGGCCGCCGCAAGCGCCTCCGCGAACACGGCAAACGGCGGTGCGTGATCGATGCCGTGCAGCGCCACCGTGGCGGCGTAGATGTCGGGTTCGGTTCGACCCGTGATGTGAGGCATCCGGGCCAAACGATGGCCCGTGACCTGTTCGAAGGCAGTGGCGAATGATGCGCGGCCGACTCCCCGGGTCTCGATCAGCGTATGGTCGACGTCCCACAGCACCAGAACGCCACCGGTGTCGTTCTGTGTGATTGCCATACGTTCCGTCACCTCCGGTCTTACTGTGGCGTACATGGCCAGAGCGCCACGGTCCAATGACGATATCGGCGTGCGGGTCCGCATGCACCGGGAGCGGGCCGGTAAGCCGCAGGCCGTCATTGCGGGGCTCGCCGGAATCAGCGAGGACTATCTCGGGCAGATCGAGCGTGGTCGAAAAACTCCGAGCGCCTGTGTCATTCAGGCCCTTGCCGCAGCGCTGGGCGTCCCTGCGGGGGACCTACTCGGCGACACGGTTGAGCAGCATCCGGTAGCCGTGACTGGCGGCGGCGATCGGCTCGCTCTCGCACTCCTGTCCGGCGGCGGCGATCCAACCGACGTGACCGATCTCGTCACGCGCATCGAATCTGCGTGGGCGATATGGCAGAACAGTGGCAAACGCTACAGCGAACTGCTCCCCGTTCTGCCCGGCCTGATTCGGGATATCGAGGCGACCCGGCGGCATTGCCGCTTCACGCCGCAACACAGGCAGGTAGCGGTGGTCGCGACCGAACTGTACGGGTTGCTGCGCACTGTCACGCGACGTGTGGGTCGGTCGGATCTGTCTTATCTTGTTGCCGATCGCGGTGTTCGAGCCGCGGAGGATGCCGACGACCCTATCCGGCTGGCCGCCGCTCGCTGGAATTTCGGGCATACGCTGTTGATGTCCGGAGAGTACGACGCCGCACTCGAACTCGTTCTCGACGCCGAGGCAACGGTCGTCGCGGAGGCCGGATCGACGCCCGCAGCGGTGGCGATGACCGGAGCACTCGAATTGGTGGCGGCGATGGCGGAGGCACGGTCCGGCCGGTTATGGGAAGCACGTGACCGCTTGAATGATGTTCACCCCGTCGCGGTCCGGGTTCGAAGCGTCGGCAATGTCGGACACACGATGTTCGGCACGTTGAACGTCGGCTTGCACTCGATCGCTGTTGAGCTACAGGCCGGGGATGCCATCGAGGCACTGCGGATTGCCGAACAGCTCGACACCTCCGAATGTCCGTCCATCGAGCGGCGATTCACGTTCGCGCTCGATCTGGCGCGAGCATATGAACTGCGCCGCCAGGAGACGGGGACGCTATTGCACTTGCTCAATGCCGAGCAGATCGCGCCCGAAGACCTGCATTACAACCCGACCGCGCACGACATGGTGCGCCATCTCGTTCAGGGCACCCGCTCGCCGACGCGCATGCAGGCCGCACGTTTGGCTGGCCGTCTCGGCATACCGGTCTAACCCGGTCCGGCGGTCAACCCGGTCTCCGAGACCGGGTCACCCGTAGATCAACGGCTTACGTTCGGTGCGCCCCGGTGCACGAATAGTCGGACAGGGAGACCCGGACATGCAACTGATCATGATCAGTACTGCTGCACTGCTTTTCGCGCTGCTGTGTCTGCCGACGCGCGCCAATCGCACGGCACGTCATCACAACGGTATGCCGTTCGCGGATTTACAAGCCCGGCTCGAAAACGAGCGGACCTACAGGCTCTCCCCAACTCGGGGGTGGTGACCGTGGCGCTTCCACCAGCAGCAGTCGGCTACCAGCGAAGCGATATCGCCGGTAGCCGCCTGCAATGGAATGAGGCCCAAATGCGTAGCCTCGCACAGCAAATGGGGTACGACTACCGTAAGACTCTGGTATTCGGCCCCGAGGTCGCCGACAAGGCCCATCGCGTGCGAGTAGCCGTGAGCCGGACTCGATCGGTAGCCGTGTTCGTGCCAAGCATCGAGCACCTCGAGGGTGGCATTCCCGGCGAGATCATCGAGGTCGCTGACGTCGTTACGGTCGCGCCGGAGAACACATATGCGCGCACACCCGAACAACCGGAGCCGAGTAAAGGCAGCGCCGAATGAAGAGGAGCATCGCCGCCAGACGGCACGTCGCTTGTCCGCAACACAAGAATCCTGGCCGCGAAGGCGGCCCAATCGGATTCCGGCACACCGCGGATGGCATAGTCGCGATCGGTGAGGACGGCTTTCCGATAATAGCCGATCATGACGAGCTGGATCAGGCCGCCGATTCAGCTGAGCTGGAAGAGTATTCGATGCTCGATATCAGACCCGTGTGCGTTACCGACGTGGAACACGAGACTTGAGCGCACAGACCTTCCGGGGCATCCTTCGCGGAAATGCATCGCACCGAGCACGGCACACCGACGCGATACTCGTTTCCGGCGAGGTGCGTGATGCCTGTCGGGTCTGGGAGAAGGCGAAGGATGCCCGTTTGCAGCTTCTTCTAAAGCTCCGCTCCGCCGACCCGGACTACTACACCCAGACTCGGCTGGCCCGTCTGTCAGGCATGTCCCAGCAGAACGTTTCGCACCTACTGTCCAAGCCACCTACGCCCACTGCTTGATCAACTTTGCCGAAACGATGGCCGTGGGGCGGTTATGCGCCGCGCCGGCGTGGCCCGGTGATCAGCGGGCGAGTTCAGCGAGCGAGAGCATCAGGTGTGCTGATTCGGGGTACGAGAAGTCGGAGTGAGCCCCGGCGGGGTTCTTCCAACGGCCCTGCCGGTAGAGCCATCCCGCATCGATATTGACGATGCGGGATTCGAGTTCCTCGTGGCGATAAGGCTCGTCGACGCTGTGCAGGATCGCGTTGCCGATCTCCTCCGGGGGTGTTCGTGCACCGATGTGTCCGATTCCGGGCGTGCCTTCGGCGAATCTATGCCACAGGCCGGTCGCTCGATCCGCGCGCGAGTGGGTCAGGATGACAGGTCCGTTGATTGGTGCGTCGTCGTCGAGAATCCGGGCGAAGGGGCCGCTGAAAATGTCCGGGCGAGCGGCCATCTGGAAGATCAGCAGGGTGTCGACGGTGTAGGGGTAGCGGGGGTTGGGACGGTTCCACGCCAGGGCCGGTGGTCCTTTGTCGGCTGCGGCTTGGACCGCTTCGACGAGGAATCGGCCCCCGAAGGAGTGCCCTACGCAGTGGAGATACTGGCCGGTGGCGTTGCGGAGCGCGGGTGGGCTGCCGGGTGGTCGACGTTCGGTATTCAGATATCCGAGGAGCTGGCCGAGAACCTGTGCGGCGCGGCCTTCGGTGGTCATCGCATGCGCACGATTGCGGATTCGTAGATATCCGTTGGGAAGCGGATTGCTCATCGATGGCCATCGGACGATTACATAGTAGCCCTGCCAGCCCTTCAATCCGGGGTATCTGTCGCGCTCACCGCGATAGCGATCCTCGAGAAGTGTGAAGAACTGCCGGGCTCGCTGCTCGGCAGTGGTAGGGGTATTGCGCCAGCCGTGGACGAATACGACTATGTCCGTGGCCTTTCGCGGGATGGTGAGTTGCCGGGCCAAGAAGTTGCGCACATCGGCGGGACGAACAGACGAGCCGTCGGGGCGTAGCAGGCCGCCGTCTTCGCCGAGGTCGATCATCACCGGTTGTGTCATTGCTTGGCTCCCTCCGGCCAGAGGTGTACGTCGATCCCGCGATAGAGGGAGAACATCAGGCCCAGCGGATTCTCGTGGTCTTCGATGAACTTGTGGGTGAGATCTTTGACAATGTCGCCCAATTTTGTTCCCGGCCGGGTGAATTCGGTGAACAACAGGCTGGAGTACTCGGCGGCAAAGCCTGGAGGCAATGGTAATTGCGGGCCGAGCAGGCATCGCCCGCCATTCTTGCCGAGCAGTGCGCCGCCGCAGTCGGAGTAGAAGGTAGACCCGACCTGGCCGCCTTCGCAGGCGCCGATGTACACAAACGGGCGGGTCGCCAAGCCAGGATCCTGGAGCCAGTCCTTGATTTCCTCGCCGTGGATCCGATCGTCCTGGTCGAGTTGAAGGTATGGCAGGATCAGCGGCCCGCCTTCTCCACTGACCTGAGCGTGGCAACCGAAGAAGGTAATGTTGTCGGCGAAGTTCTTGTCCTGGAACGCCTTCGCCACCTCGCGTTTCCTGGATCGGACGACCACCGTTGCCTGCGCCCGGAAGAACTGGATGGTGCGATCGATGTAGAGCGTATCTTTGTAGTCCGCATCGATTCGGTGATCCACATTCATGCCGACTGTGAGCCCGCTGTCCGGTATGAGAATTCGGGGATCGAAGTCGATCACGCGCTCGAAGGTGTGCTCGATGATGTGCTGATAGCCCCAGAATCCCTCGTATGACCAGTGTTCCTCGGTGGGGCGAGGGTGGTCCGTGTAGGGCGAGGTGTAGATCATTCCCCATGGCATGCAGAGGTTCTCGGACTCGAAGCTGATGACCTGCTCTCGACTTCGCAGCGCCTGCTCGAGGATCGCGCGGATCTGTTGTATGCCCGGGTCACCGCTGAACAGGCGTCGGAATGCGGTGTTGCCGAGTTCGGCCAGCGTCACCACCTTGTCTGCCAAAAGGTGTGGCCTGTCCGAGAGATCCCAAAGCTCGGAGAATGGCCACGTACACCCTTCTCCTTCTGGTTCGTAATGGATGATTTGGCGTACCCACTCCGAGCGGAGGAGCTCGCAGACCGACTTCACCTCCTGCGGATCCAGCTCCAGCCAACCTTCATAGCTGCCCCCGCCGTCTTCGGGGAACACTGGCCCCCATGCTACGAGGCGATAGCGGCACCGCGAGGTCTCCTCGATGAACCGCAGGTGGATTGTTCTGGCCCGATTGTAAGACGGTGGCACGAACGCGCCGAAGGCTCCGGTGATGTCGGCCGGCAGGTCCCGCGTCATCGCGTCGCCTCCTCGTACCCCACCAGCAGGCCCGATCTGATTTCGAGCACGGGATGGTTGTCGAGCTCCCGGTAGAACCGGAAAAGCATGGGCAGAGAACCGGATAGCGTTGGAACCACCTCGAATTCGACGGGTTCGGTTCGCCGGTCGGATCCCATTCTCGTTCTTCGTGTGACCGGGGCGATGACGCTCGGCGGAGCATCCAGCACAACGCGGAGCGCGACCAGTTCTGGTACCGGTGCGAGCGTCTCCGCTGCCTCCAGCCACACGGCAACCCGGAATGGGTGCCCGGCCAAAGCGGGCTCGTCTTCCAGGTATTCGACATGCGCGCTTATCCAATCGGGTGGAACTGTTTGCTCCCGAGGGTTCGGGGTGTCCGCCTGTCGGCCTTGTGGCCCGTCGTCGAAATGAACCGTGCCCTTCGTGTCAGCCATGTGTTGCCTCAGCTGGTTTGCTTCGTCTCGGTCCGCTTCCGACCCGGCGCGTGCGGACCGAATACGAAGGTTCGCAGCCAGTTTGGTCAGACAGGCGGCTTGGGCTTCTGGGTTCACATGCGCGGTTTGTGCTGCCTGTCGGAAGAGCAGGATGGCGGTGTCCAGGTCGGCGAGCGACCCGGAGTACCTTGATCTGACCGACAGCGCGTCGCCGAGATTCTTGAGCGCGGTGGTCATGGCCGGGTGAGTGTGGTCGGCAGTGAACAGCGCATATCGGAAGAACTCGATCGCCTCGTTGAGATCGAGCGCCTGCCTCGTGCTGCTGGAATCAGCCACCGGAGTCTTGCCGCGTGCAGTCGTCAGCTTGGTGAGGAATACCGCGGCAAAGGCGAATTCGCGCACACCCAGGTGCCGATAGATATCGACGGCTTGGCGGAGGTCGGCAATAGCGGCGGTTGCATCGCCCTGCTCGGCGTTGCAGCGCCCGATGAGTTCCAGTGACCGTGCGTACTCGAGTCGAGTCCCGATCTTGTCGCAGATATCGCGGGCGTTCGTGAATTCGGCCATCGCTCGACGCGTTTCACGGGTCTCGAGCAGGACCTTCCCTATCCCGTTGCGCGCCTTGGCTTCTCCGAGCAGCTCGCCGAGTGCTCGAAAGAGCCCAAGGGCCTCGCGAAACAGGGTGTCGGCCCGCTGGTATTCACCGGCGAGGCACAATACGGTACCGCGGTTGCACAGTGCGTCGGCCTTTCCATACCGGTCGCCGAGTGCGTTGTAGAGGTCGAGGGCCTGGCGGTGCAGCGCGTCGGCCTCCTCGAGGTCGGCGGTCAGGCATCGCAGGGTGCCGAGATCGTTGAGAGCGTCCGCCTCGCCATGGCGGTAGCCCAGTTCGCGGTAGAGGGCGAGTGACTTGTTGTACAGCTCATCGGCCTTGACATCGTTGCCAATCACCAAATGGACGATGCCGAGATTGTTGTAGGCGCTTGCGATTCCGATACGGTCTTCGATCTTCTCATTGAGGGCCAATGCCGCCCAAAGCAACTCAGTGACCTTGGGGTAGTCGCCGTTCAATCGGCGCACGACTCCGAGGTCGGTGACAGCGTTGGCCTCCCAGCGGACAACTGCAAGTTCCTCGTACATCGCAAGGGCCTGCTCCAACAGGGTGCCTACCTGTTCGTAATCCCCGGCAACCCAGCGCACGATGCCGAGATCGGTCAGCGCATTGGCTTTCCCGCGAGGATTCTCCGCCTCGGTGTAGAGGCGCAATGCCCGCGCCTGCATTGTCTCGGCTTCCCTGTAGTCCCAGGTCAGCCAACGCACAACACCAAGGTCGTTGAGTGCGTTGGCCTCGCCCAATCTATCTTCCAACTCCTGGAAGAGATCCCTCGCCTGCTCGAAGGCCTCACCGGCCGGGCCGTAGTCCCGAGCCAGGCGCCGCACGATTCCAATGTGGTCCAGTGCGTTGGCCTGGCCACGGCGGTCATGCTTCGCGTCATAGATCTTCACAGCACGCTCGAGCACGCTGGCGGCGTGGGAGTAGTGGCCGGTCAACGTGCGCACTGCGCCCAAGTGCACGAGGCCGTCGGCCTCCTCGAGACTGTCGCCGCGGATGCGTGCGGTCTTGGTTGCGCGTTCGTGCAACTGCACCGCCAGCGGTAGCGGTCCGTCCTGGTAGAGGAGCATAGCCATAACCCCTGTAAGCGCGACCATTCGAGCGGGATCGCGCGCAGCGGCGTATTCCAAGCAAGCCAGCAAATTGTCACGTTCGGCGCGCATCCATGTGAGTGCATCCTTCGGGGTTTCGAACGTCCGGACTGGAATATCGGCGGAAGGTGCAGGATAGGACGGGCCCGAGGGCCGGATATAGCGTGCCAGCATCCTGTCCGCGCTCGCGGCGCTGTGCTGGTAGTAGTCCAGAAGCCGTGTAACGACGCTCGTGATGTCCGGCGCGGGTTCATCGCTGGTGCGGGAATAGGCGAACTCGAGCAGCCGGTCGTGCAGGCGGTACCGACCTTCAGAGGTTTCCTCGATCAGATGGTCGGTGCACAAGGCACTCAGTTCGCGTGCGGCCGTGGCATGGTCCAGTCCAGCGAGGACCGCGGCCGCGTACGCATCGAAGTCCGGGCCGGGATTGAGGCTCAGCCGGCGAAACAGCCGCTGCCGATCGGATGTCAGGTCGTCGTACGACAGTGTGAACACGGCGAATGTGGAGGGGTCCTTGATATGTCGTATGGCGAGCTGTTTGGTTGTCGTCGCCAATTTGTTGGCCTGGCCGGTGAAGGCCTGGTCCGGGTGACGTGCGAGTCGCCCGGCCGAAACCTTGATGGTCAGAGGCAGATACCCACAAGACCGAACGATTTTGGTAGCTGCACGGCCGTCTTGACGGGTGACGGGGCGTTGGTGGGACAGGCCGGTGAGCAGGTCGATCGCGTCGTGCTCTGTCAACCCGCGCAATTCGAGGGGGAAGGCTCCGCCGTGTGTGAACAGGTACTGGCGGCTGGTCACCAACGTTAAGCAAGTCTCGCTGTGCGGCAGCAGTGGTTCGATCGTAGCGAAGTCGAGGGCGTCATCGAGTACGAGCAGAATCTGTTTGTCTGCCAATCGATGTCGCCAGAGCCTCCGGCAGTCGTCCACGGTGTCGGGGACGCAGCGAGGGTCGACACCGAGTCCAATCAGGAGATCCGACAGCACATCCGAGGGTGTGGCGCGGGGCTGCCCGTGGGTGTTCGCATGCAGCTTCACGAAGTACTGCCCGTCTGGGTAGTCGAGTTTCAGCCGATGAGCTGCACGCGTCGCCAGCGCGGTCTTCCCGGACCCGCTGTGCTCGTTGTGAATGGACAACACCCGCCCGGGCGCCGCAGCCGCCAGGATCCGCCGCAAGTCGTCGTCGCGACCGACGAGCGTGACCGGGTCGGGTGGAAGCGTGGCCGTCACCGCCGGCGTTGGCTGTGAGAGCGCGGCATCATGGAATTTCCCCCTCGAATGCTCGGTCAGTGACCGCCGATTGAAGACCTATCAGAGTAGGTTCCGCAGGTCTCGGACAAAGGGGTAATCCGGTCCCCTTTACAAGGATTCGGTGCAACCAAAAGCCTTGCAGGAATAGATCATTCACTGCCCAGGTATGCCAAATAGGAATGGACGGTCGGCCAGTCTGTAGTTCTGGACGGTCGGTGGAGTGCATGGCCAACAGATGGATCTGCGGCTTCCAGTCTCGTGCGGGACGCGCGGGCCGTAGACTCGGACCGACGAGCGGGCGGGGCCGCGTTCTGATCGAGCTGCAAGGGGTTGTGGCCGAATGTCTTCCTTGATAGGTCGTCATTCTTGGCGCTTTGCGCCCCAGAGCAAGGCAACGGTTCGGTTTGTTTGGATTGCCGTAAAGGTGAGCTTTGTCGTTGCGGTTGACGTCGCAGCCGTGTCGGGTTGTTCGGACAACCGGCAGTCGAGTACACGTGTGAATATCATAAGTCGAATCCGACGTCCGGGGAATATCGTGCTGATACCACTGCCTACTGGATCGATTTCGAGCAAGAGAATGCGCGGACCAGTCAGCGAATGGGTGGTGTGCTGTGAAGCAGGACATCTGGAGTCCTGATGGGGTGCGGAATCATTTGAGGAACGTCTTGAACGAGAACCAGCGCGCATTCATCACCGACCGTGCACAGGTCGAACGGAAGCGCCAGCTGAGGACATGGACGCACACTGCAGTTCAGGTGTACTCGGACGCGGATGAACGTGGACGTACTCAAAGTGTTGTGCCCGCAATTTCCGGGACGGCCGGACCAATGACTCGCAACTGGTTGTCGGTCGCGGTCGCCGCCAGTCTCGTCTTGACGGGCCTGGTGGCGTGTTCGCGGTCGGAGACGGAATCGACTTCTGCGGCAAAGGCGGCCACTGTGGCATCCGATGGGGTTCATATCGATTTCGGGCGGGTTCAGGTCTCGGCTGACGCTTCCGTCGCACCGATCGGTACGAAGGTCGCGGTCGGCAGTGAGTCGGCCGCAACGCCGCTCGATACCACGTTGTTTCGCCCATTCGCCCCGGCGATCGACATACAGCTCGGCGACGGTGGCGTGCAACCCCGTTCGAGCCTCAGACTGTCCTTCAATCTCGACCGCACAGCCGTGGAAACCCAAATCTCGCAAGGCAATACGCCGGTCGTGCTCAGCAGGAGTGCGCAAGGTGACATCGACGTGCTGCCCACCACCTGGGATTCCGGTGCGGCCGAGCTACGCGCCGCGTCGCCGCACTCGAGCGGATTCTGGCCCGGCTGGCTCGATGCGAAGGCGATCACCCAATCGATAGCCGATGGGGTCGCCGCGGCGCTGAATCTGCGATTCCCGAAGCCCGATTGCGTCGGCGCGCCGGCCGAGCTGAATGGAGTCGCCATCAGCGCGTCGCCGGTGGATCGCGACGTCGCGTGGCCCTGTGTCGCCGCCCACGACGGACGTCTCGAAGTGGCACTGCAATCGAATTCGGCATGGGTGTGGCTTGGTAAAACGGTCCCCGCCGCCCAGTCATACGAGGTGCATGGTCGCGATCTGGCGGGATCGATTGCGGCAGGAGTCTTCTATGAATCGCGCGGCGGCAAAACCGACAACACGTCCGTGCTCGTCCCGGGTGACACCACCAGAATTCCGTTCGTTCCCGAGAATCCACCCACGCGAGGCGAGGTACAGATTGATGCAGGATTATCGCTGGTGTCGGTCGTCCTCAGCGAGATCGACGTAGCCGCCAAACTGCTCCACCTCGACCTCGGGCTCTACAGGGAGCTCAGCGAACACATCGACAAACTGAGCTGCCTCTCACACGCGGCCGAAGATCTGAACCAACTGTCCGGTAATGACTTTGCCGTGAGGGCCGGTGCGCTCGGCCGGGGGATGATCGATTGCGTCGGCGCAATCGGCGGCGTCGCGGGTGGCGTGTTCCTCGGCGTCGTCGCCGGAATCATCTCGGCGCTGTTCATCAGCCTCGGTGGAATCTGGAACACGCTCACCGGCGAGAACGAGGCATTCTTCTCGATCGCCGTGACCAGGCTCGACGTCGCCACTGAGCGCGGATACATGCGAATCACGCTCGGCATGACCGCGAAAGACGTACTGGCGGTGCTCTCGCCGCCGGTTCGCGATGCCACCTCCTACGGCCACTGCCGTGTCATCTCCAAAATGCCCGACGCCCCCTACAATTTCGCAGTGTGGATCGACACAACTAAGGGAATCGTCACGGGCATCGGAACTCCGCTCGGCACAAAGACCGATCGCGGCGTCGGCGACGGTTCCACGCCCGCCCAGATCCTCGCCGCATACGCTGCCGACCACACTATCGAGCAAGGCGCGGTCGGTGGTCAAGGCATGTCGGCAATCATCGTAAAGCCGAAGCAGACCACTGATCAGACGCACTTCATCTGTTTCCCGATCAAGGAAGACGGTAATGCGGGCCCGCCGAGCATCGGTCGACGGTATGCGGAGGAAGGTTGCTGACCGGCGTCGCAAAAACCGGCGGCCATGTGCGACCTATGCGGCCGCCTTGTTGTACGCCTCGATGATCTCGGCCAATATGCGGCCGCGGCTGGATACATCGAATCCGTTTGCGCGCGCCCAGTTGCGGATGGTCTGAGTCTGCTCGCGGTCGACCGACGGGCGTGTGCGGCCGGTGCTGGCCTTGCCTTTCGCGGCTCGACCGACTTTGCGCGCATGAGGAATCCACTGTTCGAACAGCCCTCGCAACGCCGCCGCATTCAAACGGGATAGATCGATCTCGTAGCTCACGCCGTCGACCGCGAACAACACGGTCTCCTCCGCCGTGGACTCACCGTCGTAGTCATCCACCATCTCGACGATGACCTTGCGTGCCATGGGAACTGCCTTCCGGTTGGACCGAAGTAGTCGTTGAGAATTGGAGATTAGCGGAGGCGACGCGGTCGCCTTCCGCAGGGTCGAATGGTGGAGGCACACGGCAAAGCCGCCGGAGGGCCCGCGCGATAGTGACGTTGTTCTCTGGGGTCGGTGGTGCCTGGGGCGGGATGCTCGGTGTAAGCCGACTCAGGAGAAGACATGGAAGAAAGCGCAGTTCCCGCAGGAAGTTTCGATCAGGACGAGCGCGCCGATGGCGGGATCGTTGTCGGGGCGGACGGGTCCCAGATCTCTTATCAGGCGGTGGCGTGGGCGGCTGTCGAGGCGCAGCTGCTCGGGTGTCGGCTACACATCGTGACCTCGTATGCGAGCCCGATCGGGCGTGGGTCCGCGCCGGTGAGCGACGAGGATATGGCCGAGTTGCGGGTGCAGGGGCAGCAGGTGCTCGATGATGCCGTTCGGATGGCGCGGTACACGGTTCCGGGGGACGGGCTTTCGATTTCCACCGAGCTCATCTTCGACATGATCACGACCGCGCTGCTGGATCGGTCGGCGAAGGCGCGGATGGTTGTGGTGGGGAACCGTGGGCTGGGGGCGTTGCGGCGGGCGGTGCTGGGGTCGGTCAGTACCACGCTCAGTCGGCACGCGTTGTGTCCGGTGGCTGTCGTGCACGGGGTACCGGAGACGGATCAAATCGGGCGCGCCGAACCGGTGGTGGTCGGGACGGATGGCTCGACCAACAGTGAGCCGGCGCTCGAGCTGGCCTTTGCGGAGGCGTCGCGGCGGAAGGTCGAGTTGATCGTCGTGCGCGCCTGGAGTGAGACGACCGGTTTCGATGTGCCGGTGATGGGCTGGGACGCCGTTCGTAAGAGTGAGGACGTGCTGCTGGGGGCGTTGCTGGCTGGCTATGTGGAGCGGTTTCCGGATGTGAAGGTGCGCCGGGTCGTCGCGCTCGATACGCCGGTGCGGGCCCTGCTGGAGCAGGCCGAGCATGCGCAGCTCGTGGTGGTCGGCAGTCATGGTCGGAGTGGTTTCGCCGGTGTGGTGCTGGGGTCGGTGAGCACCGCGCTGCTGCATATGGCTCATTGTCCGGTGTTGGTGGTCCGTCGGCCGCCGCAATCCCGGGTCGAAGACCCCGCCGGACAGTGACTTTCGGCCGTCACCCCCGGCCCTCGCTCGGGCCATGCTGAGAGCACGAAATCCGAGGAAGGACACGCGATGTCGAAACATCCCGATCACGACACCGTACGCGCCGCGCTGGCGCTCGCGGTGCGGGCGCCGTCGGTGCACAACACCCAGCCGTGGCAGTGGCGGGTCGGGGACACCACGGTGCACCTGTACGCGGACGACAGCCGCCGCCTGCCCCACACCGACCCGGATTGCCGGGAGCTGGTGGTGAGTTGTGGTGCGGCGCTGCATCATCTGCGCGTGGCGCTTCGCGCGTTCGGCTGGGAGACGGTCGTGCACCGGTTCCCGAATCCGGCGGACCCGAAGCATCTGGCGGCCGTGGAGTTCCGGCCTGGTGAACCCGACGCGGCCGCGGTGCGTCTGACGCGGGCGATTTCGCAGCGGCGCAGCGATCGCCGTCGGTTCACCTCGTGGGAGATGCCCGCCGCCCAGGTGTCCGCGGTGGTGGCCGCCGGCGCGGGGACGCCGGGGGTCCAAGTCCGTGAGGTCGACGCGACGGGCGAGCATGCCCGGCTGTTGCGCGCATTCGTCGACGCGGCGACCACTCACCGCGGCGATGCCGCGTACAACGCCGAGTTGGCGGCATGGAGCGGTCATCATGCCAGTGCGCAGGGCGTGCCCGCACGCAATGCGGTAGTCGCCACGGACTCGACCGTACGGCCCTTCGGCGATCCGCGTTTGGCCGAGGCGGTCGTGCGCGATACCGAGGAATCGGCGCGAATGCTGCTGGTGTGCACCGCATCCGACGATCTGCTCGGCTGGCTGCGGGCCGGGGAGACCGCCAGTGCGCTGCTGCTCGAGGCGACCGTGCGCGGCCTGGCGAGCTGTGCGCTGAGTGAGCCGCTCGAGGTCACCGGTGTGCGAACCCGGATTCGGCGGGACCTGCTGGGCGACTTCGGTTATCCGCAGTTGATCATCCGCATGGGCTGGGCCGCGACGAGCGCCGAGGAGGTACCCATCACACCCCGGCTGCCATTGGCGGACGTCGTGCGCCCGCTCGAACCCCTGGATCTCGCATCCACCCGCCCGTAGTCGGTCCACACCCGCGCCGAGAGGAATGACGATCATGACCGAACACGCTGCCCCGCAGCAAGATCCCAACCCACCGATCATCGTCGCGGTGGACGGCTCGGCCGTCTCGTACCAGGCCGTGGCCTGGGCCGCGCTGGACGCCGCACGACACGGATGCCGGCTGCGCATCGTCACTTCCGTCTGCGCGCCGGTCGGGCCGCCACCCACCGCTGTCCTCAACGCCGAGGACATCGCGTGGCTGGAACTCGAGGGCGAACGAATCGTGGGCGAGGCGACGCGGATCGCGTCCGAGACGCTGACCGGCGAAGGGATAGAGACTTCGTCCGAGGTCGTCACCGAGCCGATCATCGCCTATCTCATCGCACAATCGCGGCACGCCCGGCTGCTGGTGCTCGGCAGTCGCGGCATGGGCGCATTGAGGCGCGGTTTGCTGGGTTCGGTCACCTCCGCCGTGACCCACCACGCGCAGTGCCCTGTCGCCGTGATCCATTCGACCGCGGCGGCCGACCCGGTAGCGGCGCGGCAGCCGGTGCTGGTCGGGGTGGACGGCACCGAGAACAGCCTGCGGGCGCTCGAGCTGGCCTTCGAGGAGGCGTCGCTGCGCAAGACCGGCCTGACCGCCCTGCACGCCTGGACCGATACCAGCGGGCCCTACATGCCGATGTCCGGCTGGGAGACCCTGGAGGAGCAGGAGCGGGCGATCTTCGGTGAGGAGATGGCCGGATTCACCGAGCGGTATCCCGATGTCCCGGTGCGGCGGATCCTGGTGAAGGACCGCCCGGTTCGGTCGCTGCTCGACGAATCGGAGCACTCCCAGCTTCTCATCGTGGGCAGCCACGGCCGCGGCGGCTTCACGGGCATGGTGCTGGGTTCCACCAGTAATGCACTGCTGCACAGCGTCGACTGCCCGATCGTGATCGTGCGGGGCGAGTGATCACTGCGCGAACGTTGGTGTACCGGTGGGCGTTCGCTGCGCCCACCGGCTCAGCGCAGCGGTACTGCCCAGCGCAGCAAGGTTCCCTTCCCGTCGGGATTTCGACCGAATACGAAGGAACCGCCCAGATCCTCGGCCCTGCGGGTCAGATTCTGCAGCCCGCTGGTGGTGATGTTCTCGGGAATACCGTGGCCGTCATCGGAGATCAGCAGGGTCAGATCGTCGGAGACATCGATCGTCACCGTGACCGTGTCCGCGCCGGAATGCCGCACCGCGTTGGATACGGCCTCGCGCACGACCGCTTCAGCGTGATCCGCGAGATCGGCCGCGACCACCGAGAGCGGGCCGCTGATTCGCAGGGAGGTGCGCAGACCGGTGTCCGCGGTGTGCTTGCGGATCACGTCCTCGATCCGCTGGCGCAGCCGGGTGCTGCTGCTCGCGCCGCCGTGCAGGTCGAAGATGGAGGTGCGGATCTCCTGCACCACGTCCTGGAGATCGTTGATGACGTCCGAAAGCCGTTCGCGCACTTCGGCTGAGCGGGCGCGAGCCACGGTTCCCTGCAGGCTGAGTCCGGCGGCGAACAGTCGCTGGATCACGTGATCGTGCAGATCGCGCGCGATGCGGTCGCGATCGGTCAGCACATCGAGCTCGCGCATGCGCTGCTGGGCCTCGGCGAACTGAATCGCCAGGGCTGCCTGATCGGTGAAAGCGCCTGCCAGTTCCAGTAGTTCGTCCGCGAACGGGAGAGCGCCGGCCGGTCGCACCATCACCAGCACTCCGAAGGTGGAGTCCTGTGCGTTGAGCGGGAGGATCAGCGAGTGGCCGGCGTCGAGGGCGATATCGAGTCCCAGATCATCATCGACGGCAGGACGCAGCGGTCGACCGCCGCGGAAGACCTCGCCGATCGCGGTGTCCGTGGTGCGCGCGATTCCGTTGTGCCCGTGTCCATCCGGGCCCGAGCGCTGGCTGATCCGCAGCCCTTCGACCGCATCCAGATCACCGTCGGGCTCGTCGTCGACGGCCAGGAACGCCCACTTCGAATCGGTGAGCGTGCGCGCGTGCGTGACGACATGCGCGAGCACCTCGTCGGGATCGGTTCCGGCCAGGAATTCGGTGGCGATGTCGCGGGTGGCTTCGATCCATGCTTGGCGGGTGCGGCTGGATTGATAGAGCCGCGCGTTGTCGATCGCGGTGCCGGCGGCTGCGGCCAGCGCCTGCACGATCACCTCGTCGTCCTCGTTGAACAGCTGCCCGCCGGACTTCGCGGACAGGAGCGCCATCGTCACCGGCGGCGCGCGGGGCATCGGCGCGGCTGTGGTCAGGGAACTGATGAAGTCGGGATTCGGCGTGGTCATCGCCGACCTGCTCGTCGACGACGGCAAAGCGCTCGCGGAATCGCTTGGGCCGCAGGCTCGGTTCCACATCCTCGATGTCACCGACGAGAAGGAGTGGGGGCTCGTGCTCGACGAGACCGAGCGCGAGTTCGGCCCGCTCGGCGCGCTGATCAACAACGCCGGAATCCTCGACTTCGGCACGGTGGAAACAGAATCGCCCGACCTGTTCCGGCACGTCCTCGATGTCAACCTCTACGGGCCCTGGCTCGGCATGCGCCTGGCCGCACCGCGGCTGCGGGCCGCGGGTGGCGGCACGATCGTCAATATCTCCTCGACCGCCGGTCTGATGGGCTATGCGGGCATCAGCGGCTACGTCGCCAGCAAGTGGGGCCTGCGGGGTCTGACCAAAGCCGCCGCGCTGGAACTGGGCTCGTCGAATATCCGGGTGTGCTCGGTGCATCCCGGCCCCATCCACACCGCGATGACCGCCGGCCTGGACGAGTCGATGGCCGCCACCCAGCCGCTCCCGCGGTTCGGCGAACCCCAAGAGGTCGCCGCGATGGTGCGCTTCCTCATCACCGAGGGAACCTTCTCGACCGGTTCGGAATTCGTGGTCGACGGCGGCGCGACCACCGGCCAGGCCGGAGTACTGGCAACGTCCGCCACGTCCGGCGGCAATGGCGACAGAAACGAACTGGAGGTTTCGCCATGATGTATTGGTACGGCCACGATATGAGTGGTTGGGGATACGCCGGGATGGGGATCGGAATGCTGATCTTCTGGGTCCTGGTCATCGGCGGCATCACCGTCGGAATCCGGTACGCGCTTTCCGATCGGGACAGCACGCCGCGCTACGAATCCCCGTCTCCGCAGGAATTGCTCGCCCAGCGCTTCGCGCGGGGCGAGATCGACGAGAACGAGTACACCAACCGCCTTGCAGCGCTGCGGTCTTCGGGCGTTCCGCAGTAGTCGAAGAGGAATCGGATAATGTCCGGTGAACCCGAAGCCCCTGGTGGACACCTGAATCCGCCCATCATCGTGGCCACCGACGGCTCGACTGTGTCCATGCCGCCGTGGCGTGGGCGGCGGTGGACGCGGGTTTGCACGGTGCTCCGCTGGAGATCGTCACCTCGGTGGCGGTCCCCGGCGGGTGGGGGCTGGGCGCGATGCTGATCGACACCGATACCGATTACCTGCGTCTCGAAGGCGAGCGCGTGGTGGCCGCGGCGAGCCGGGTGGCGCGCGCCGCCGCAAAATGAATCGCAGCCTGGCGGGCAGCTGGGCGAACACGTGATCGAGCTGGCCGGGGGAGAACAGGTCGGCCATCGTGTCGGTGACCACGCCCACCAGCGGCACGGCCTCCTCCGGGGTGACACCTGCGGCGTGGGCGAACTGGGCAAGGAATGACGGCACCAAGGAATGACGGCACATCGTGGGGGACCGGCACGTGGCCGGGCACCCAGCCCTCGTAGAACATGCCGCGCAGCAATTCGGGCAGCTGGGCGCTCAGATGCGCGGCGGCATGGACGCTCAATCGGTCGCGCACGCCGTGCAGCCACGCTCGCAGCGCGCGATGTGCGACGAAGCGGTCCTGGGTGTCGATGCCGCGGGCCACGGCGGCCAGCCATTCGTGCGCGGTGTGCACGCTGGGAGCGGTGTGATCGCTCATGGGGCATGGCCTTTCAGGATGTGGGTGGGGGATTCGGGTTGTTCCATCCCCGTGTCGCCAGGGCGAGGGTGTCTTCGATCGGTTCGGTGGTGTTCAGTCCGGTGGCGGATGGCCAGGGAGATGTGTTGGCGGCCATGGCGATTGCGATGTCGGCGGTGGCCTCGGAATCGCCGGGGCGGCGGTTGCGGATGCGCTTGGCGGCCAGGTCCGGAGGGCATTCGCAGCGCAGGGCGATCAGGTCGGTGTGGGTATCGATGGCGAGCAGGGTGGCGCGGGCGCGTTCGGTGACATCGGTCCAGGCGGCGTCCAGGATCACCGAGACGCCGTGGGTCAGACGTTCCCGGGCAAGATCCCGCATCCGTGCGTACACCCGGGCCTTCGCTTCGGGGGTGTATGCACCTGCGCCGAAGATGCCTGCGGTACCGGTGATTTCTCCGATACGGCGCAATTCCGCGCGAACGGTATCGCTGGAGATCACCGCTGCGCCGGTCTCGCGGGCCAAAGCCGTTGCGACGGTGGACTTCCCGGTACCAGGTAGGCCACCGACCAACGCCAGGCGCACCGCACCCGATTCGAGGTGCCGTACCGCGAGATCCACGTGGCGGCGGGCGTGGTCGGCGTACCCCGGTTCGCCCTGTGCGGCGCGAATGCGATTGGTTTTGGCGCGGACGGTGGCCCGGTAGGCGAGATAGTGATGGCGTAGCGAGGCCGGTGGGGTGTCTTCGGCGGCTCGCAGATAGTCGTCGAGGAACCGGCGGGAAAGATCTGGGCGGCCCCGGAATTCGAGATCCATGGCGAGGAAGGCGGCGTCGTCGAGACCGTCGACGTGGCGTAGGTCGTCGTCGAAGTCGAGGCAGTCGAGGATTCGGAATCCGTCGGGGAGGGCGAAGATGTCCTCGGTCAGGAGGTCGCCGTGGCCGTCGAGAATCCGGCCGGTCGCGATACGTTCCGCCAGCAGGGGTGCGCGACCGTCGACAAAGCGCCGGGCCAGCAGTTCCACTCGGGCGACGAGCGCGGGATCGAGCTCGTCGGCGGGCTGGGATCGCAAGCCGTCCAGCAGAATTCGCCACCGCGCCCGGAGCGCGTCCGGGCTGCCCGCCCGGTCGATCTCCGGGCCGCGCCTGGCGTTGCGATGGAACTGCGCCAGTACGTGGGCCAGCTCGTCGAGCTGGACGTGCCCGATCTCATCGTGCTCCACCAGCGTGCTCAGTCGGCGCGATTCCGGCATGCGGCGCATGACCAGTACCGGTTCGGACGGACCTCCCAGCGGATCGGTCAGGTATGCCAGCCCGAGATACACATCCGAGGCCCAGCGCCGGTTCAAGGCGAGCTCGCGTCGCAGCGCACGGTTTCTCGCCTCGGGAGTCGAGAAGTCCAGGAAGTCGGTGGCGATGGGCTTTTTCACCTTGTAGGCACGGTCACCGAACAGCACGACGAGACCGGTGTGAGTCTCTCGTAACTCGGGTGACAGACCTTGCCGGACAGCATTATCGACTGGGCGTTCGGTCGCGGTGGTCATCGATGGCTCGCCTCGGAGCGGGGGAATGGACCCGGTTCGTCGCGGAGCACGAGCACCGGGCAGGACGAATGGCAGACGAGATCTTGGGTCGGCCGCCGGAGCCGCGCGGGCGCGAGCTCGTCCACGTGGTGGGTGACCACGACCAGTTGAACCAGGGCGCTGAACCGTTCGATCGCGGTCACCACGTCGCCGACCACCGTCACCGGCCGGAACTCCACATCGGGAAAATCCTGCTGGCAGTGCCGGATCTGGGCATCGGACACCAGCGGCTCGGCGCCCGCCCAGTCCGAGATCCCGGACCATGGCCGTCCGGGCCAGACCCGAGCCACGATCAGGTCGGTGCCGCGGTCGTATGCCGCCCGGAATGCCGCCGACAGTGCCGGTTTCGCGGATGCCCAATCCGAGACCACGACCAGGACACTGCCGCGCGCCGCGGCCGCCGGGCGCACCAGCGCGACCGGGCACCGCGCTTCCCGGGTGACGGTCAGCGCGGTGGAGCCCAGCACCATGTGGGAGAAGAACCCGATCTCGGTGGAGCCCAGGACGATCAGTTCGGCCGACCGCGACAGGTCGAGCAGGACCTGGTCGGCCTGCCCGCGGCGAACCTCGATGGCGATCTCGACCGATTCCTCGTCGGCACCGGCGTCTCGCGCGAGCACGGCACTCCGGGCCTTCTCGAGCGCTTCGAGGGCCTGTCGGTACCGGCTGCCGCCGGGCCGGAAGGTGGGCTTGTCGACCGCGGGCACGATCGCGACCAGGCGCAACGGAATCTGGCGGGCGGCGGCCTCCTCGGCAGCCCATTCGGCGGCCCGCAGCGCCGCCGGAGAGCCGTCGATTCCGGCAATCACGGGCCGCAGGCGCGCACTGTCCGCGGACGGGCGCGTGAGGGAGACGTTCGCATCCATGCGTCCAGCGTTGCGTGCGGTCGTCCGCGCAGACAGAGGACTTCGGTCCTTCCCGAGACGACCACGGTCCCGCCCAGTCGCTACCCGAGGCTCTACCGGCACGCCGGCGGTGGCGAGTGAAATCAGCAGCGACAGAACCTCTTTCCCTGCGGTGCACGAGGCGGTAGCCGATGTCGATCGTGACGTTGACGATGAACCCGGCGATCGACATCGCCACCACGGCCGCGCATATCCAGCCGACCGACAAGACCCGCTGCGCCGCACCGAGATTCGATCCGGGCGGCGGTGGCATCAATGTCGCGCGCACGGTCGCTGAGCTGGGGGAGCGGGTGACCGCGGTCTTCCCCGCCGGCGGACCGCCGGGAAGCTTGCTCGAGGATCTGGTCCGTGACGCCGGGATTCCGATGCGGCCGGTGCCGGTGGCCGAGCACACGCGGGAGAGTTTCGCGGTCACCGCGACCGATACCGGCGACCAGTACCGTTTCGTCCTGCCCGGCCCGCGGCTGACCGCGCCCGAGATCCACCGCTGCCTCGCCGAGATCGAGCGGGCCGCACAGGACTGCCGATATGTGGTCGCCAGTGGCAGTCTGCCGCCGGGCGTTGCGCCGACCTTCTATCAGAGTCTGGTGGATCTACTCGACGACCTGGGCGTGCCGTTGGTGCTCGACACCTCCGGACCCGCGCTGCGAGCCGTCCGCCGGGGCGTGTACCTGATCAAGCCGAGTGTGCGGGAGCTCGCGGAATTCGTCGGCCATCCGCTCCCGGATCGGTCCTCTCGGGTCTCGGCGGCGCGTCTGCTCATCGACCGAGGGATGTGCGACAACGTCGTGGTGTCGATGGGTTCTGTTGGCACCCTTGCGGTCACCCGGGACCGGGATCGGCTGTTCGCCGCGATCGAGGTTCCGGTCCGTAGCGGCATCGGGGCCGGTGACGCCCAAGTCGGCGGGATCGTGGCGGGTCTGTGCAGGGGGTACTCGCTCGACGCCGCGGTGTTCCTGGGTATCGCCGCCGCGACCGCGGCCCTGGCCACGCCGGGCACGGGCCCGGGGCGGGCCGACCGTATCGCGGAACTGTTCCAGCAGTTCTCGCCACGCCCGCGACGCGGTCGCGGGCAGTTCGCAGTACCGAAGTGACGCAAAGGAATACATCATGAAAGGTCGAATCCTGGTCGCCTACGCGACCCGCTACGGCACGACCCGGGAGATCGCCGCCGTCGTCGCGGCCACGCTGCGCGAGCGGGGCCTCGAGGTGGACTGCCGGGCCATGCGCGACCTGTCCGAGATCGACGACTATCGCGGCATCGTGCTGGGCGCGCCGTTCTATTACGGCCGCTGGCCGCGCGAGGCTCGCGGGTTCCTGGACCGGTTCGGCCCGGTGCTCGCGCACCGCGATGTCGCGGTCTTCGCGACCGGCCGGATCGAACCGAGCCGCACGGAACCCGGAAGCCGTTCCCAGCTGGACGCGTTGCTCGAACGCTACAGGTGGCTGAACCCCTTCACTGCCACGCTGTTCGGCGGCCGCTGGGATCCCGACAGGCTGCGAGGCATCGATCGCTGGATGCGCCGACTTCCTGGCTCACCCCTGCACCGGCTGCCCGCGACGGATTTCCGGGACTGGGACGCCATCGGTGCCTGGGCCAACCACGTGGCCACGGCATTCCATGCCGCGGCGGCGCAACCGAAACCGGCCGTCCCCGAGCCGACCCGAGTCTCCCGTACCGGTGCGACGCTCGCGTCCATCCGCAACTACCTGTCCGACCAGCAGTTACCGCGCCGCTCCTAGGGGCCGCGCGACCCGGAAATCGGAGCCTGACGGCCCGCGGGGACCGTGACATTGGTCTCTGGGACTCGAACCACAGGCGCGCGATGCTCGATACGTCATCCCGACCAGGAGGAACCATGTCGGAATCCACTGTCCCTCACGAGGATTCGAACACGCGGGCCATTGTGGTCGGCGTGGACGGCTCGCAGAACTCCTTCCAGGCGGTGGCCTGGGCCGCGGTCGAAGCCGAATTGCACCGCTGCCCACTGCGTATCGTCGCCGCCTACGGCCCTGAGTCCGCCGCCGAGCCGTGGACCGCCCAGGGCGTCGCCGAGCGCGAAGCGACGCGAGCCGAGGCCCTCCGCGTACTGACCGAGGCTGCGCGCATCGCCCATCACGCCGCGCCGCAGAACACCATCTCGGTTACCAGTGAAGCGGTTGGTGAGTCGGCATTGGCGGCGCTGATCGCACGCTCCGCCCGAGCCCGGATGACGGTGGTGGGCAACCGCGGTCGCGGCGCGATTCGCCGAGCCCTGCTCGGCTCGGTGAGTGCGGGACTGGCACGTCGCGCCCACAGCCCGGTGGCCGTCGTACACGGCGAACCGGACCTGCACCGGACCGCCGCGGACAAGCCCGTGGTGGTCGGTGTGGACGGCAGCGGAAACAGCGAGGCCGCCGTGCGACTGGCCTTCGACGAGGCGTCACGTCGCAAGGTGCCGCTGGTCGCGGTTCACGCCTGGCGTGACACCAGCGGCTTCGAGCTCGAGGTCATCGGCTGGGACACGATCCGTGAGCGCGAAGACCTCGTTCTCGCCGACCGGCTCGCCGACCCGGCCGAGGAGTATCCGGACGTGAGCATTCAGCGACGCATCACCAGCGACTCCCCCGCCCGCGCTCTGCTCGAATCCGCCGAGGGCGCACAGCTGCTCGTGGTCGGCGCACACGGACGCGGCGGATTCGCGGGTATCGCGCTCGGCTCGGTCAGCACCGCGTTGCTGCACGGGGCGAGCTGCCCGGTACTGGTGGCGCGTTCGCCGGAGGAGGTCCGCTGATGTCGCCGAAATCGACTCTCACGCTGCGGTTGTGGCGAATGCGCCCGTGGAGCGCGAATCCGCTGATGCGCGGGTCCGACCGCTTCGAGGCGCTGCTGCGTACGTTCGTCGTCGCCGGTCTGCTGTTCATGGTTCCGGTCGCGGGCGCGATCGGCAGCACGACCTACACCGGGAGCGCCGAGCGCATCCGGACAGACAACGCCGCGAAGGTCCAGGTGCCGGCCACCGCGGTCACCGACGCCGCGCGCGTTCCGTCCTCCAGCCCGTACCACAGCGCCGGCTACCAGGCGACGGTGCGCTGGACCCGAGAGGGCGCGGCGTCCACCTCGGTCATCGATGTCGACCCCGCTACGAAATCCGGTGCCGTGGTGCAGATCTGGGTCGGCCCCAATGGCAAGCCGACCCGCCCGCCCGACCAGGCGGACACCGCCGTTCTCGACGGCGTCGGTCTCGGTCTGATGGTCCTGCTGTTGTCGGGTACCACGGCGATCGCCCTGCTGTGGGCTGTCGAACTGCTGCTGAACAGTGTGCACAACCGGCAGTGGGAAACCGAATGGCGACGGGTTTCCCGCCCGATCGGAACCTGAACCCAAGGAGCCAGTCATGACCGAACAAGCCATCACCCAACGTCCCTCCAACCCGCCGATCGTCGTCGCCACCGACGGTTCTGCCATCTCCTATCAGGCGGTGGCATGGGCGGCCGCCGAGGCCGCCCTGCACGGCGCTCCACTGCGGATCGTCACCTCGATCGCCGTCCAGGTCGGCTATGGGCCCGTGCCCCTGCTGTCCGATGCCGATATCGAGTACCTGCGCCGCGACGGCGAGCGCACCACTACCGAGGCCGCGCGCGTGGCTCGGGTCGCGGTTCCCGGTGCCGCCCTGTCCATCTCGGCCGACGCCACCCTCGAGCCGATCATCCCGCACCTGCTCGAGCTCTCTCGGCAGGCCCGCACCCTCGTCGTCGGCAGCCGGGGCCGAGGTGCGTTGCGCCGCGGGCTGTTCGGATCGGTGAGTACCGCCATCACCCAACACGCACACTGCCCGGTCGCCGTCGTCCCGGGCCCGGCAGGCCTCGACCCGCTCGCCGCCGAGAAGCCTGTCGTCGTCGGCGTCGACGGGACCCCGAACAGCATGCCCGCCATCGAAATCGCCTTCCAGGAAGCGTCATTGCGCAAGGTCGGGCTGACGGCCGTGCACGCCTGGAGCGACGTCACCGGCTACTACCTGCCGTCCCCAGGCTGGGACTCCGTCCGCGAGCAGGAATCCGCACTCCTCGACGAACGCCTCGCCGGCTTCGGCGAACGCTATCCCGACGTCCCCGTCGAACGAACCCTGGTGATGGATAGACCAGCCCGCGCCCTTCTCGGGGAAGCAGAGAACGCCCAGCTGCTCGTCGTCGGCAGCCACGGCCGCGGCGGATTCACGGGGATGCTGTTGGGTTCGACCGCCAATACCGTGCTGCACAGCGCCGAGTGCCCGACACTGATCGTTCGCGCCGTCTGAACTGTGTTCGGATGTTCGATAGCCGGGACAGCGGCGGCGTGTGGGTGTAGACAGGCGTCGGGGACATTCGCCTCTGTCGAGGACGGCGATCCGCATGGTGCCATGGGGATCGAGAGAAGATCCGATGACGGGAGGTTCGGAGATGGATGAGCTCGACGCCTACGAACCCGCGCGCACCATGGTGAATCTGACGCGGGAGGAGTCGCTGGGGCTGCTGGCCGGGGTGCCTTTCGGTCGGGTTGTGTTCAGTCGGGACGCCTTGCCCGCGATACGGCCGGTGAACCACATCGTCGATGGTGACCTCGTGGTGATTCGCACCCGTTTGAGCTCTCGGCTCACCTCCGCCGTGCGCACGGACTCCGAAGTGGTGGTCGCGTATGAGGCCGACGAAATCGATCCCGTCAACCGGCTGGGGTGGTCGGTTGTGGTCACCGGGATCGCGCGCACGGTCACTGATCCGATGCGAGTGGCCCGATACAACCGGCTGGTGCGGCCGTGGATAGACGGTCTCATGGACACGATCGTCGCTGTCGAGCCCACCCTGGTCACCGGTGTCCGGCTGGTCGAGCGCGGCGCAGTGGAGGCCGAGGCGAGCTGACCGGTCGCGACGGCATCCGGCCTGCGCGCAGGCGGTCTTTGGGCCTTCGGTCCGGGGACGATCGGCCGCAGTGCCCGGCACCCGGCGATCCATACCGTGAAGGTGGGCGGTGATTCGCCGCCCTCGGAATCGCATCACCGGGAGCTGACAATGGCCGAGCTTGAATACGACGACCCGCACCACCTGGTGTCCGCGGGAGTGATTGTGGGAGTTGACGGTTCGCCGGGGTCGGACGTCGCCGTGCGTTGGGCCGCCGACCTCGCGGCGAGCCGGGATCGGGAGCTGCAGCTGATTCACGGCCTCGATCTGGTGGGCACCAGTGCCGTCGTGGGCCCGTACGCGGTGGTGACCCCGGCTGTGATCGATGCGGTTCAGGGGAAGGGCCGGGAGGTGATTCGCCGTGCCCGCGAGATCGTTCAGGCCGCGCACCCGGATCTGCCGGTGACCGCCCATCTGTACAACGACTCGTCCGCCGGGCTGCTGATCGACCTCAGCGCAACCGCGTACGCCGTGGTGCTCGGCGCGACCGGAAACGCCGGGACTCTTGCCCATCTGGGCTCGACACTGCTGTCGGTGACCGCGCACGCCAGCGGCAATGTGATCGTCGTGCGCCCGGATCCCGAGGCGGACAACGTGGTTCGTGCCTCCGGGCCCGTGGTGGTCGGGATCGATTGCGGCCCGGTCAGCGAGCCCGCCATCGCCGCCGCCTTCGCCGAGGCGTCCGAACGCGGCGCGAACCTGGTGGCCGTCCACATCTGGAGCGACTGGAGCGCGGGCATATTCGCCGGCGACCAGGGGATGCCTGCCCTCGACGATGTCGAGAACGTGGAGGAATCGGTACTCTCCGAACGCCTGGCCGGATGGCAGGAGAAGTATCCGGACGTCACTGTGGTCCGTCGCGTCTACGTGAGCAACCCGGCCGCACAGCTACAGGCATGGTCCAAGCTCGCGCAGCTGATCGTCGTCGGCAATCGTGGCCGCGGCGGCTTCCTCGGCCTGCTGCTGGGTTCCACCGCGCATTCGCTGGTACAGCACGCGCACTGCCCGGTCATGGTCGTACACGCGGCCGAATGAGTGCCCGATGGCCGGTCATTCGACCGGTCTGATCCGGCGGGCCGGGCGGATCACCGCCCGGCCGTTGGCATTCAGGCCCGGGCGCGCTCGCGAGCCAAGGCGCGGTCACGCTGCTCCTCGAACCGTGGAATCTGTGCGTGCTCGAGGTTGTCCAGATATGCGACCAGCCGTTCCCGGGCCTGTTCGCCGCGCGGCCCGAAATCAGTGCGGCCCAGGACATTCCAATGCCGTAGTACCGGCAGCAGGACGTCCTCGTGATGCTGACGCAGATCGTAGACGCCGTGCTTGGCCATCAAGACGCCGTTGCGGCGGAAGTTGGGCATACCGGCGCCCGGCATCCGGAAGTTCCGCACGATCAGGTCGATCGCCTCCATCGCCTGGTCGGGGACCAGCTCCAGGGCGGCGCCGCAGAGCGTGCGGTAGAAGATCATGTGCAGGTTCTCGTCGAGGGCCAGTCGCTGCATGATGCTGTCGGCGATCGGATCGTCACAGAACTGCGCGGTGTTGCGGTGGCTGATGCGGGTGGCGAGCTCCTGGAAGCTGACATAGGCCACCGAATACAGGAATCCGGCGTGCGCTGCGGCGGTGGCCGGATCGACCGGGGCGGCGAAACCGTGTGTCATGTGCGCCATCCGGTCGTTCTCCAGCGCGACCGGGTCGACGCCGCGGGTCACCACCAGATAGTCGCGCAGCACGACGCTGTGCCGGTTCTCCTCGGCGGTCCAGCGGCCCACCCAGGTGCCCCACGCGCCGTCGCGGGAGAAATTCTCGGCGATCTCGCGATGATAGGAGGGCAGATTGTCCTCGGTGAGCAGGTTGGTGACCAGCGCCGCCTTGGCGACCTCGTTCAGCCGGGATTGGTCGGGGTCCCAGTCGGTTCCGCCGAGCCGTGCGAAATTGCGGCCGTCGTCCCAGGGCACGTAGTCGTGCGGATGCCAATCCTTGAATACCGACAGGTGCCGATCCAGCGCCTGCCCGGCGATCGGTTCGAGTTCGACGAGGATCTCCCGTTGCGTCAGCTCGCGTACCACGGAGGTTGTCCGCCTTCCTGTCCGATGAATGGGCCGTGCCCACGGTTGCGCGCCGCGGCGGGCTGAAACAGGGTCCAAGGTCCCCATCGGACCGGGATTTCGATCTTGAATTCAGCGGACGGTGAAGAAGTCCTGGATCGGTCGGCGCGGCGTGGGGACCCACGGGTCGGCGTCGGGAGCGTTGCCGATGCGAATCACCAACTGCGGCTCATGGGTGGGACGTACAAGGCCGGTCAGCATCTTCCGCCCGCCGGGCAGTTCGGTGATGTGGGTGAGGGCGCAGGTGGACAACCCTAGCGCGGCGCATTCGAGCAGCACCGCCGAGAGCGCCTCCCCGGCGGCCAGCCAGTCGGCAGGGGTGTCGTACTCGGTGCTGAGCACGACCAGGCGGGCATGATCCTCGGTCGTCTCGGGGCGGCGCAACGAATGCCGCCCGGCCGGGAACAAACGTCCGACATCGACCCGCGCGGCCTCCGCGGCGGATGGCAGCGCCTCGGCCGGCACCCCTTCGGATATTCCCGAATGCCCTGCCCACCAGCCGATCTCGGCCTGGTACATCATGTCGTGGTGACGCAACGCGGTGGCGTGTTCGGTCGCGGTCGTCAGGCGCGGGCGCAGGTTGTCGGCAAGCGGGTCCAGCTCCACGTAGTGCGGGGAGGCGAGCATGCGCAGGCGCCGCAGCACCTCGTCGAAGTGCTCGGGAGGTTCCATGGGCAGCCGGTCGGTGTGCCGGGTGGTCATCGCCGCGGCTCGCGTGTAGAGGCCGGGCGGTGGCGAATCCCAAGGCCGGAAACGGATCTCGGCGAGATGGTCCGGCTCGGCGGAACTCGGCAACCGCACCGTGTCGGTGTGCCAGCCGCGCGCGCCGAAGGCCGTGCGCACGTGGTGCAGCATGGCGCCACAGCTGATGATCATCTGGCGGCCGTGCGGATCTGCGGCGGTGAGTAGCCGGTCCGGGTCGCTGTAGAGGTGCAGGACGTCACCGTCGAGGACCCAGCGCCACGGCTGCGTGTTGTGCACCGACGGCGCACGCGAGGCCCGCCGCATCGCCTCCAGCATCGTGTGGCGGTCGGGGATCGCGACGGAGGGACTGTTCATGGCGGTCATGACTTCAGTGTTCGCGCCGACAAGATCACCGAGCAGGGCCCGACGTCCCCCACGGTCGTGACCTTCGACCGCGATCAGCCGACCAGCAACGAGCCCATGTCCGTGTCGGCCCCTGATGCCCGTGGCGAAAGGTCCTTCGACCCTGCTGTGATGTCAGACCCATCGAGCACCCTATATGCGTGATCAAGAATCATGCTGCCGCACAGCCGGAGCGGACGATCGAGCCTTGCATGTTCGAGCTGACGGTCGAGCGACTATGCCTCGAGTTCGGCGGCAGGCAGCCGCGCCCGCGGGTGGAAGCGGTGCTGCGCTGGAGCTTGGCCGACCTGGCCGGCACCCCTGTCGGCGCGCTACCCGAGCTCGGCGAACGCCTTGCCCGGCAACGGCTCTCGGAAAACACCGTCGCCCCGACCGCGGACACGGCGCTGACCCTCGCCTGACGCCCCTGGAGCGGTCACGGTGCCCGCGCACGATCATGTCCGATTCCCTGCTGACCAGGGTCCAATGTCTCTACGCCCGCCACGGCCGACCCATCGATCATCGGTGCATGCGAAAAGACGAAGCCACTCAAATCCAGCTCGTCCAAGACAACCTGATCAACCACCACCCCGAAATCCCCGCCACCGTCATCGCCGACATCATCACCCGCGCGCGGGCAGCGCTCATAACCGCGAGAATCCGCCACTTCGTCCCCTTGCTCGTCGAACGCCGAGCACGCATCGAGTTGTCCACGTACCGCACCGCCGTGGCCCACTGAACGCCACGGCGCGTGAGGGCGACCCGGCATTAGCAGCGGCGACGGGGCGTTTGATCACGGGAGGATGACCGAGCGCGGTACTTCGCCGTTTCGGAGCTTGGCCAGTGCGGTGTTGACCTGGTTCAGTGAAATTGTCTCGGTGACAAAGGAATTCAGGTCGATTAGGCCTTGATGGTGCAGGCCGATCAAGGCGGGGAAGTCGCGGTCGGGGAGTGTGTCGCCATACCAGGAGGATTTGATCGAGCCCCCCGCGACCGTAGTTCGAGCAGTGGGATGTCGAGAACTTGGTCGGGCGTAGGGAGGCCGGGCATGACGAGTGTGCCGGCCGGGCCGCGGGATTGGAATGCGTGCTTCCATGTTTCGAGGGACCCGATGGAGTCGATGACGATGTCCGCTCCCGGCTACTGGCCTCGATGCGCTCGCTGAGGTGGAACAGTCGAGCCGTGCCGGTCCAGGCTAGATGCAGATCCTCCTGCCGGGACTGGGCGCGCCGACACCGGTCGCCGCCCGCGTTGCCCTGAGACTGCCCGTCCGCACCACCTCGGCGCGGCCGGCACCGAAACAAATTGCCAGGCAGGGAGGTTCACCGAGACTACGAACGAACGACTTCGACAGAGTAACCGCGGTCAAGGCGCAAGTCGGCGGCCCTCACGGCAACGCGTGGGATTCGCGCCATTGCGTGAGGGCACGATCGTGGCCCGACGGGGACGAACGCGTTACGGTGCGACGGGCCGGTCCCTCCGGTCCGGCTTCGAGGAGCGCCCGCGAATTCCTGTTGTACTTGTTCGGGAGACACCGTTGAGATCGAAGTCCTGGGTCGGCGCCAGCCGTGGCTACGGTCGGACGTGCACGGTTCGTCATTCAAGCGATCTATCCACACCGAATCATCCTGCGGTGCATGATGATTAGGAGACAGCGAAATCAGCAGTCCGGCTCCGGAGACACCGGTTTCCGGAACCATCCTCGGCCTGGGCGGGTGCGCAGGCGGGAGGACGTGGGTGAGGGCGCGGGGCGTGGTGCGACGGTGCAGCCGAACAGTTTTGCCACCTCGGTGATACCGCCGTGACCGGTGATCTGGATGGTCAGACCTCGCATGACGAACGCGACGATCTCGGCGAGACTGGCCAGCGCCGAATGGAGTCGCTCGATCTCGATCTTGAAGGGCGCGCGCTGATCACCCACCAGGACGCCCGCGACTGTCCTGCGCCAAGATCTCGGCAGGATCCGGCCGCGTGAACGCCCTGTTCTAGTCGAGTTCGCTGTGGTCAGACATGCCCGTTGAGGTGCTTTGGTTGTCGGGTTTGGTTGGGGTGGCGATGTTTACGCGGAGGGTGTGGCGATGGTGGGTGGCGGTGGTGCCGAACCAGCGGTGGCAGGCATGGGTGAGGGCGCTCTGTTCGCTGTAGCCGAGCAGGGTGGCCAGTTGACTCAAGGGGATGTTGGTGTCACGGAGGTAGTGTTCGGCTTCGTCTCGGCGAATGTCGTCGACGAGGGCGGCGTAGGTGGTTCCTTCCTCGGTGAGGCGGCGTTGCAGGGTGCGGGGGTGAATGGCCAGGTGGGTGGCGATGAGATCGCGATCGAGGGTACCGGTGGGCAGGAGTTTGCGGATCAGGGTTCGGACCGGTCCGGCGGTGGTGCCGTCGGGTGGTGGGGTGAGGGTGTCGAGGTAGGTTTCGACGACGGTGCGCACGGCGGCGTCGGAGGCGAGCGGTCGGGTGAGGTCTTCGGGCCGGACCAGGAAACCGCTGAACGGCTCCGCGAAATATACTGGGCAACCGAAGTATTGGCGGTATTCCCGCAATGGTGACATGGGGTCGTGCGGTAGGTGAACCGAGACAGGGGTGTAGGTCTGCCCGGCGATCAGTCTGGTCATGCGGAGCGCGACGCCGAGGGCGAGTTCGATCACCTGCCGGTGCGGGGGTAGCCGGTCGATGACGATGCGGTATTCGAACCGGACCAGGGACTGCCCGGCGGGTTGGTCCAGGGACGCGGTGATCGCGGGGCTGTAGACGGCGAGGTAGCGGTGTAGCGCCCGGAAGGCCTCGCCGGTGGTCGGTGCCGTGCGAGCGGCGGCGGCGAGCGGGCCGAGGATCTCGATGTCCTGTCGCAACGCCAGGCGGCGGCCGAAGTCGACGGTTCCAGTGGTCTGGGCAGCGGATTCGATGGCCTGCACGACGGCTCGGAAGCTGAGCAGCGCGTCATGGTCGCCGACCGCCGCGCGCGGGATCGCCGCGGCTGCGAGCAGTGTGTCCGGGTCGGTGCCGAGTTCGGCGACGAGCTCCGGGTAGCCCTGTAGCGCGGTGCCGCGGATCAGTGCGGTGTCTCCGTGGCGCAAAAAAGTGTCTCCTGAGATCAAGTCAGGCGTCGACTGCCACCACATTATGTAGCTATATGTTCGCTACGCGGTGGACATTGGCCTGCTCGGCGCGCTCCGATCATGCAGGTTGTATCGGAATATGTTGGCAGTGCGGAAATTCCATATCCGTGCACGGTGTGTGGTTACTCTCACGAGGAGTTAACCGCTTGTCGGCTGACTCGTGCTGTGCTCGGCGATACCCCTAACCAGGAGGATGCGGTGGTCAGCAGTTCGAAGTCCCGGCGTGCCCGGGTAGCAGTGGCGATGGGTCTGGTGGCCGCGGTCGCGGTCGCGGCGGTGGGGTGTTCGAAGGAGTCCTCGACATCATCGAGCGCGACGAGTTCGGCGTCGGCGCAGTCGGCCGGTGATCTGGCGGTGCAGGCCTACGCCTACACCTATCCGCTGGTGTCGGTGGAGGTGACCCGGCGGCAGTCCACCAATTACCCCGCGCCGGACCCGTCGATCGGCGCGGCGCCGATGAATCAGCTCGCCCCGCTGCACTTCCTGCCGAACGCACAGTTCACCGGGGTAGTGCGTCCCAATGTCGACACCCTGTACACCTCGATGTTCTTCGACGTGTCCGCCGAGCCGCTGGTGGTCAGCGTGCCCGATATGGGCGGGCGCTATCACCTGTTCCCGATCCTGGACGCGTGGACCAACGTCGATGCCTCGGCCGGGCCGCGCACCCTCGGTGATGTGCACGGTTACCAGTTCGCCCTGGTCGGCCCGAACTTCCACGGCGGTCTGCCCGAGGGCGTGCACGAATACCGGTTGCCCACCGACTCCGGGTGGATGATCGGCCGCATCCAGGTCAACGGCCCCGACGACGTCGCCAACGTCATCGCCATCCAGGACAAGATGACCGCGACCCCGCTCAGTGCCCTCGGCGGCGCCTACACCCCGCCGCAGAACACCGATCTGCACCCGGACTGGCCCAAGGATCAGGAAGTCGCCAAATACATCCACAACCTGACCCCGCAGCAGTACTGGGACCTGTACTACTCCAGCCTCTCTCACACCCAGACCCGCCCCGACGACAAGGCGCTGCTCGATCAGCTGGCCTCGATCGGCTGGACCCCGGACAAGAAGCTCGACCTGGCCGCCCTGCCCGCCGACGAACGCACCCGCTGGGAACAGGCCTGGCCCAAGGCCCTGTCTCAGATCGAGGTCGATATGGGCAAGAGCGAGGTCAACGGGTGGAAGATCGGGCGCACCGGTGTCGGTGACTACGGTACCGATTACGCTTCGCGCGCGGTGGTCGCCTACGCCGGTCTGGGTGCGAATCTGCCCCAGGACGCGATCTACCCCAACACCCGTGTCGATGAGAAGAACACCCAGCTCAACGCCGACCACACCTACGTGCTGCACTTCCCGGCCGGTCAGGTCCCCCCGGTGAAGGGGTTCTGGTCGTTGACCATGTACGACGACCGCGGGTTCTTCGTCGACAACCCGATCAACCGTTACGCCGTGCGCGGCGAGACTCTCGCCAAGAACCCGGACGGTTCGGTCGACATCTATATTCAGCGCGAAAACCCGGGCCCGGCACGGGAATCCAATTGGCTGCCCGCGTCCGGTGACTTCAACGTGATGATGCGCACCTACTGGCCCGATCAGGCGATCATCGACGGCACCTGGAACCCGCCCGCCGTCACCCGAACCAACTGACCCGACGACCGGGGCCGTTCGGGCATCCACCACCCGCCCGAACGGCCCCGCCGAAAACAATGGACCCAACACACCGTTGGCGCACAAGGTGCCGACCGAACCGGCCCGCTCGGAAGCCCACGGGGGAGCAACAACCCGCGCCGCCGCGAGGCCCACTCGACGGTGGAGGTGGACACCTCGTAGCCGTCGGCGCGCATCAACGCGGCGATCTTGCGATGGCCCCATGCCGACCACTCCTGCGCGTACTTCGCCGCGATCGGCTCGAACCGCTCCACCTTCGGCGACGGCCACGGACCGCGCGGCGGATCCCCGTCGCGAAGCCGGGCGAGGCGTCGCCGAGAGGTGCGCTCGGGAATGCCGGTGAGGCGATCGAACCTCGAAACCGTCAGTGCCGCTGCCGCTCTCAGCACTCCGAGGTCAATGAAGGGACCTGATCCACCAAAGCCGCGCCGTGCTGCCACACCCTCAGTTGCACGGTGGTCTCGGCGAGGGCGAGCTCGAGTTGCTCGTTCTCCATTCGCAACCGCCGCTGTTCGGGCGCCCCTGCGCTCATCTCCCCGGACAGTACCGACCGCGCTACCCGCACCTTGTCCGCGACCGGAATCTTCGACCGCCGCGACCGTGCCACCAGCACTCCTTCCTCGACTCGATGAGCCCGGAGCCGGCGCCAACGAATTCATCGTCGAGATCTGAACCTGTCGGGCGCCTTGCCACCGATACAGGCTTGCGCGCAAGGCGTTCGTTATCGGGTTCAGCCGGTCTGGTCCGAATGTCCTAGTGCGAGTCCGCGGTCGTAGCCGAGGTTGAGGCCATCCTGGTAGTCCGTCGAATAGTCGCTGGAATGGGACTGAGGTGAGGAAGTCGAAGGATGGTCTGCGCCGTCGAGGCCGTCCTGATAGCCGAGACGGTAGCCTTCGCGGTAGCCTCGTCGGCGGTCGGGGTGGTCTGCCTTCACGCTCGATGACTGAATGGTCATGGTGTCCTGCTCACGGTTGATGCCGGTCGGCGTATGACGGGACCTGCGCTTGTCGCCATGTACCCGTCGGTGTGATCTCGTCCTCGAAATCTTTCGAGGTACCCACTCGCGACACCCGCGGCTATCTCGAACCCATGGTCGGCTGACCCCAATTGCTCGAAAATGGCCTGCACCAATGATATGCCCGTGGGCGTCTGGGTCCGACGGTGTTGAACGAGCTGCACCGCGATGCCGCGCAACTCGGGCATGGACGCGGGGAGGTTGCGGACCGGTGTCGGCCCAGTTCGGGCAGCGGTTTTCGATGTTGCGCCAGCGAGAACTCGTGGCGTGCGAGATTGTGGGTGGCGGCGCAAGGTTGGAATCTGGGCGGGGTGACATACCTGACCATGGCCCTGACCTCGGGGTCCCGGGCGGCTGGGATAAAATCGGTGGTTCTTGTGTGTTCATGCGACGCACAATCGCTTGTTGACCGATCCGCACCCCGCTGCACCCGAGGAGACGCTTGTGATCACCGCGACCGACCTGGAGGTCCGGGCCGGAGTCCGCACCCTGCTTACCGCGCCCGGATCGGGGCTGCGGGTGCAGGCCGGTGATCGGATCGGGCTGGTGGGGCGCAATGGCGCGGGGAAGACCACGACGTTGCGGATTCTGGCCGGTGAGGGGGAACCTTACGCGGGCAAGGTCATTCGTTCGGGTGAAATCGGTTATTTGCCGCAGGATCCGAAGGAAGGCAACCTCGATATCCTCGCCAAGGATCGGGTGCTTTCGGCGCGCGGGCTGGATTCGTTGCTGCGGGAGATGGAGAAGCAGCAGGCATTGATGGCCGAGGTCGCCGACGAGAAGGAGCGGGACAAGGCGATCCGGAAGTACGGGCGGCTCGAGGAGCGGTTCTCGGCGCTGGGCGGGTATGTGGCCGAGAGCGAGGCGGCGCGGATCTGCAATAGCCTGGCCCTGCCGGATCGGGTGCTCAACCAGCAACTGAAGACCCTCTCCGGTGGTCAGCGTCGTCGAATCGAGTTGGCGCGCATCCTGTTCAGCGCCTCGGACGGCAGCGGCGGCAAGTCCGACACCACGCTGCTGCTCGACGAGCCCACCAACCACCTCGACGCCGACTCGATCAACTGGCTGCGCGGCTTCCTGCAGAACCACGACGGCGGGCTCATCGTCATCTCCCACGACGTCGACCTGCTCAATGACGTGGTCAACAAGGTGTGGTTCCTCGATGCCGTGCGCGGCGAGGCCGACATCTACAACATGGGCTGGAAGAAGTACCTCGACGCCCGCGCCACCGACGAGCAGCGCCGCGTGCGCGAGCGCGCCAATGCAGAAAAGAAGGCGTCCGCGCTCAAGCAGCAGGCCGCAAAGCTCGGTGCCAAGGCCACCAAAGCCGCTGCGGCACACCAGATGGTCAAGCGCGCCGAGCGCATGCTCAACGAGGTCGACGACATTCGCGTGGCCGACAAGGTGGCGCGGATCAAGTTCCCCGAGCCCGCGCCCTGCGGCAAGACGCCGCTGATGGCCACCAACCTGACCAAGCTCTACGGGTCGCTGGAGATCTTCACCGGCGTGAACCTGGCCATCGACAAGGGCAGCCGGGTGGTGATCCTGGGCCTCAACGGCGCCGGTAAGACCACCATGCTGCGCCTGCTGGCCGGTGTGGAGACGCTGACCGCCGGGCAGATCGATCCGGGCCGCGGCCTCAAGATCGGCTACTTCGCGCAGGAGCACGACACCCTCGACGATCAGGCCACGGTGTGGGAGAACATCCGCCACGCCGCCCCCGACGCGGGCGAACAGGACCTGCGCGGCCTGCTCGGCGCGTTCATGTTCTCCGGCCCCCAGCTCGAGCAGCCGGCGGGCACCCTCTCCGGTGGTGAGAAGACCCGCCTGGCCCTGGCCGGTCTGGTCTCCTCGGCCGCCAACGTGCTCCTGCTCGACGAGCCCACCAACAACCTGGACCCGGTCTCCCGCGAGCAGGTCCTCGACGCCCTGCGCAGCTACGCGGGCGCGGTCGTCCTGGTGACCCACGATCCCGGCGCGGCCGAGGCCCTGAACCCGGAGCGGGTCATCATGCTGCCCGACGGCACCGAGGACCACTGGTCGCAGGACTACCTGGAGCTCATCCAGCTGGCGTGACGCGGAGGCCCGAAAGCCGTTCTACAGCGGCCGATCCGGGCTGGCGGGAACGATGCGGCGGGTGTGGGCGTAGACGACGGCCTGTACGCGGTCGCGGACGCCGAGTTTGGCGAGCACGTTGGAGACATGGGTTTTGACGGTTTGCTCGCCGACCCCGAGGGCAGCGGCGATCTCGGGATTGGTGTGGGCCTTGGCCATCAGCAGCAGGACCTGATGTTCGCGAGGGGTCAGCGCGTCGAGTTCGGGTGCGGCGGGGAAGGGTTCGATGCCGTGGGTCAGGCGCGTGAGCAGGCGGCGGGTCAGGCGCGGGTCGATCAGGGCGTCGCGGTGTGCGGCGGTCCGGACGGCGGAGACCAGGTCCGCGGCGGGCACGGCTCTGGTGAGGAAGCCGCTCGCGCCGAGACATAGTGCGCGGTAGAGGTTTTCGTCGGTGTGCTCCGCGGCGAGGGCGAGAATCCGGCTGTGGCTGCCGAATTCCGCCACCGTGTCTATGGTGGCCGGGTCGCCGATCCCGGGCATATCGAGATCGAGAATGGCGATATCGGGTCGCAGCCGCCGGATCTCGCGGATGGCGGCCGCGCCGTCGCCCACCGCCGCCACACAGCGCAGATCCGGCTGGGTTTCGATGACCGACCGCAATCCCGCGCGGAACACGAGCTGATCGTTGGCGAGCAGCACCGAAATCGTCGAATCCCGCGCCTCGACCACCCGATCGACATCCGCGGCACCCGGGTCGAAACCCACTGCGGCACTGCGACCGGCAACCGGAGTGGCGGCGTGGGCGGTGCCCGCGGACAGCACGGTGGCGCTGATCGCGAGCACCAGCGTGGACACCAGGCGCAACAGCAACGGATGCCGGGATGAGGTCGTGGCCATGTGCCCAGTCTGCTTCAGCGCAGGAATCCGGTGTAGTTCTTGTTCATCAACTGGCTCTCGAGCTGTTTCACGGTATCGAGGCCGACGCTCACCACGATCAGCACCGATGTGCCGCCGAACGCGAGGCTTTGGACCGCGCCGCCGGAGCCGCCACGCAGCAGCAGGTTCGGCAGCACAGCGACAGCACCGAGGTAGATGGAGCCGGGGAGGGTGATCCGGCTCAGGACGTAGTTCAGGTAGTCCGCGGTCGGCTTACCGGGGCGATACCCCGGGATGAAGCCGCCGAACTTCTTCATCTCGTCCGCGCGCTCCTCCGGATTGAAGGTGATCGCGACATAGAAGTAGGTGAAGAACACGATCAACGCGAAGTAGATCGACACGTAGACCGGGTTGCCGGGATTGACCAGATACTTCTGGATCAGCTCCTGCCACGTGGCCGGATTGCCCGAGGACTTTTGGGTCAACTGCGCCAGCAGGTTCGGCAGATACAGCAGCGAGGAGGCGAAGATGACCGGGATGACACCGGCCTGGTTCACCTTCAGCGGCAGATAGGTCGAGGACCCGCCGTACATCTTGCGGCCGACCACGCGCTTGGCGTACTGCACCGGAATCCGGCGCTGACCCTGCTCGACGAAGATGACGCCGACGATGACCACCAGGACGGCGACACCCAGCAGGCCGGTGCCCAGCCAGCCGCGGCTGTCGTAGATCTGCCTGCCCTGCGCGGGAATTCGCGCCGCGATACCGGCGAAGATCAGAAGTGACATGCCGTTGCCGATGCCGCGCTCGGTGATCTGCTCGCCGAACCACATGACGAGGGCCGCGCCCGAGGTCATGACCAGCACGATGATGATCATCCCGAAAATCGAGGTGTCGGCCAGGATGTCCTGCGGGCAGCCGCGCAACAGCTGCCTGCGTGCGGCCAAGGCCACCAGTGTCGTAGCCTGCAGCACCGCCAACGCCATTGCGACATATCGGGTGTACTGCGTAATTCGGGCTTGCCCGGACTGTCCCGCGCGGCGTAGCTCCTCGAATCGCGGGATCACGATGGTCAGCAGCTGGGTGATGATGCTGGCCGTGATGAAGGGGACGATACCGATCGCGAACACCGATAGTTGCAGCATCGCGCCGCCGGAGAAGAGATCGATCAGCTGGTAGATACCGGCCGATTCACCACCGGATACGACCGCGAGACAACTGCGGACCGACTTGAAGGCGACGCCCGGTGACGGCAGCGCCGCGCCGAGCCGGTACAGCGCGATCAACCCCAGCGTGAAGAGAATCTTCCGCCGCAACTCCGGGGTCCGCACAGCCGGCACGATGGCGGAAAGCACGAATCCTCCTGAGGAATGGGGTGCGGGGCAGGCGACTGGTCCAGCCCCCGAGGGCCCCGACGCTACGGACGCTCGCGCTCGCCCACGTCGGCCGCGAGGCGTAATCCGACCTCCCCCGATAGGGGGAAACAGTGGATCGGGAGCCTCCCGATGTGCTCGAAGCTCCTGTCCGGCAATGGATCCCGCTACCTGTCCCCGGTCGGAATCGGACTCGAACCGGCGGTCGCGATTGCCGCGATCCGGGGGCGTAAGACGGTGCGTTTCAAATTCGGGTGACTCTCATCACACCGTTTCGTTGATCACAGCCATCCGAGTCTCTAACCTGGAATGAGGCGCCCACGGCGACTCGGAGGATAGCCATGAGTGACAGGCCCGCACAGGGTAAAGCCGTATTGGGTAAAGGCACGCGCGTCACCGGGAAGTCCCGAGATCGCCTGCAATCCCAGCTCAAGAAGCAGTACGAGGCCGGAGCGAGTATCCGGTCGCTAGCCCGGGAGACCGGGCGGTCGTACGGTTTCATCCACAACGTGCTGGTGGAGTCGCATGTGCAACTCCGCAGCCGGGGTGGTGCCAATCGCCGCAAGGCCGCCAAGGCCGGCAAGTAGCGTCTCTCCCGCCCGGGAAGCGATTGCGAGGGTCTCGACCGGCGAAAGCCGGTCGACGACTTGCGATTACGACGACTCGCGATGATGCGCGGCCCGGTCGGTGTTGACACGCTGCCTTGCGGGGACGACACGCTGCCTTACGGGATCACGGTCCCGTCGCCGAGAACCAGCAGGTTTGCGAGGCTCTGGAAAATCGGCAGACCGGTCTTGATTTCGAGATAGGCGAACTGCCCCTGGGGATTCACCTCCAGGAAGTAGAACTCGCCGTCGAGACCCACGCGCAGATCCAGCACGCCGAAAGCCAGCCCGAGCGCGCCCATCAACGTGGTGAGCGACTTGCTCACCGAGGCGGGCAGCCGGTCGGCGGTGAAGGCCACCGAGGTGTCCAGGCGCGAATCCACCCGTCCCACACCGGATTGCGAGTCGATTCGCACCACCCACTCGATGCCGTCCACCCAGACGATGCGCAGATCGCTCTCGGCGTGGATGTAATCCTGAAAGATGGTGGGGGAGTTGCGGATCGTGGTGAGCCGGTCGAAATCCCCGGGGGCGAACAGCCGGGTCTCGGTGAACGCCCCGCGGGTGGTGCCCGTGCGTTTGTAAACCACTGGGCCGGGCCGGGATTCGATGAAGGCGCGGGCCTCGTCGGGATCATTGGTCACCAGCGTCTCCGGGACCGCGAAGCCCGCGCGGTAGGCCGTCTCCAGCTGCACGATCTTGCGGCTCGCGGTGCGGTCCGCCCCGGGATCGTTGACCCACAGGGCGGGTACGGACCACAGCAGACCTTGCAGGAAGCCATCGCATTCCGCGCGGCGGTAGGTGTCGTCTTCCTCGCTCAGGCCGGCGGGCACGGTGGTGGGATGGGGTCGCCGCCACCAGACCGAGGTGACATCGTCGAGCCCGAGGATGTGGGACAGCGTCCGGTAGGAGCCGTCGGTGCCCAGGCGGAAAGTGCCGTTCTCGCGCGGGAAGTCGCGCATATCGAGGCGAATCGGGTTGTGCCCGTGATGTTTGCGCAGCGTGGCGGCGAGCGCGTCGCCGTGCAGGTCTTCGGCCTCGGTCACGATGAGCACCGAACCCATGGTGCGGGCGGGCATGTTCGCCCCCGTCAGTCCAGGCTGTCGCAGGCGATGCCGTCGTCACTGCCGTGCAGCGACCGGGTCTGGCAGCAGGTCATGGTGGCCCCGCCGACACCGGGTCGGGTGGTCAGTTCCAGTCCGCGCGCCCAGATTTCGGTCTGGCGGCGCAATTCGTCTTCACCGCGGGCCGGGCTGAGGTCCGGGGCCAGGGTGAGCGGGCGGTCGGTGAGCTCGACGCGACGGCGCTGCGTGAAATCGGCAGTGGCGCCGGACCGTACGCGCACCAGCACCGGGCGGCCCTCACAGCTGCCGGGAGTCGTGGCGGTATCCCATCGGGCGATGTCGAGGACATCGGTCCGGTGGAAGGTCCAGGTGCCGTCACCGACCCGCAGGCTGATACTTCGCTCGGTGGCTGCGACAAGATAGCCAGGTAGCGGTGGCGAGGTGCTCGCGACGGCGGTCGATCCGCTTCGGTGCAGGGCGCCGGTCATGCTGAACTCCGATCTGCTCGGGATTTGCTGCGGGGCCGAGCGTGACCTGAATCATATCCCGCGACGCACCGGATTCGGTCCGCAACGAAAGATTTCAGCTACCCCGGCAAACTCTGCCGGGGTTTCGGAAACCGCTCCCGCCGAAAGATTTTCGCTGATAAACCGGGACGGAGTGAGTATGGTGGCTTTTGTTCAGAGACCCAGCACGCCCGGCGAGTCGGCGATGGCCCGCAGCGCCGCACCGGGATCCGCAACCAGTTTGCGGGCCTGCAGATCGAGAATGCCGGTGATGACATCGATCTGCGCCGATACCGTCCCGTCCAGTTTCACGATGTGCTGGTGCATCGTGAAGATCTTGCCCCCGGTCCATTCGAACTCGCAGGTCACCGTGACCTCGTCGCCCAGGTGCAATTCCCGCATGTACTTGATGGTCTGTTCCAGCA
>NZ_BAAFGR010000022.1:0-64370 GCF_041154655.1 Nocardia sp. JMUB6875 | reverse complement strand
GGTTCGGGGTGGTTTATCGGGCGTTTCAGGCCGGGTTGGAGCGGACCGTCGCGATCAAGGTGTTGACGGCGGATCTGGAGTCCGAGGCGCTGGAGCGGTTCGTGCGGGAGCAGCTGGCCATGGGGAAGCTGTGCGGGCATCCGAATATCGTGACCGTGTTCGAGGCGGGGTCCACGGATACGGGGCGGCCGTTCATCGTGATGCCGTATCACCCGCAGGGGTCACTGGACGCGCGGATTCAGCAGAAGGGGCCTGTCTCGTGGCAGGAACTGCTGCATTTCGGGGTGAAGTTGTCGGGGGCGCTGGAGACCGCGCATCGGCGGGGACTGCTGCATCGGGACGTGAAGCCGGGGAACATCCTGCTCACCGAATACGGGGAGCCGCAGCTCGCGGACTTCGGGATCGCCCGGCTGGCAGGGGGTTTCGAGACGGCGGCGGGGACGGTGACCGGGTCGCCCGCGTATACCGCGCCGGAGGTGTTGCAGGGTCAGGCGCCGGATGTGACGGCCGACGTCTACGGTTTGGCGGCCACGCTGTTCTGCGCTGGAACCGGGCACGCGGTGTTCGAGCGGCGCAGCGGCGAGCAACTGGTCGCGCAGTTCGTGCGGATCACCAAGCAGCCGATGCCGGATCTGGGTGATTCGGGGCTGCCGGAGGACCTGACCGCGGTAATCGAATCCGCCATGGCGCGCGAACGCGGGCAACGCCCGAAATCGGCGGCGGAATTCGGGATGGCCTTGCGCGAGATCCAGGAACGGCACGGGCTCAAGCCGGACGAAATGGCGATTCCGCTGCCCTCCGAGGACCTGCCCACCGAGGAAACCGGCCAATGGGACGGCCCGACGGGATTCGACCGCGCCACCTCCGGCCGCAATACGACCGGCCGGACACCCAACCGCCGCCGCGGCCGCAACACCACCGCGACGCCACCGGTCCCCGCGACCCGCCTGCGTCCGCCCACCCTCAGCCGCGCCCTGGTCGCCCGCCCGCGCCTGCTCGACGCCCTGCGCTCGGCCAGCGACCGCCGCCTGGCGGTCGTGCACGGCCCCACCGGTTTCGGCAAGACCACCCTGGCCGCCCAGTGGTGCGCCGAGGTCACCGCATCGGGCGGCTCGGTCGCGTGGCTGACCGTCGACAGCGATGACGACAATGTGGTCTGGTTCCTCTCCCACCTGATCGAGGCCATTCGCGCGGCCCGCCCCGCCCTGGCCCGCGAGCTCGGCGAACTCCTCGAGGAACACGGCGACGAGGCCGGTCGGTTCGTCCTGACCTCCCTCATCAACGACATCGACCGCCGCGGTGAGCAATTGACCGTCGTCATCGACGACTGGCATCGCGTCGCCGACCAGAACACCCAGGCCGCCCTGCGCTTCCTCATCGAGAGCTCCAGCCCCGTCCTGCGCATCCTGGTCACCAGCCGCCGCCAGACCGGCCTGCCCATGAGCTCCATGCGCGCCCGCGACGAACTGGTGGAAATCGACACCGCCGCACTGCGTTTCACCGCCGAGGAGGCCTACGCCCTGCTGGTCGAGCTGGGCGGCCTGGACCTGGATCGCGGCGATGTGGAGGACCTCACCGAATCCACCGGCGGCTGGGCGGCTGCCCTGCAGCTGGCGGCGCTGTCCATGCGCGGCAGCGAAGATCCGGGCATGTTGATCGGCCAGCTCACCGGCCGCCATCACGCCATCGGCGAATTCCTCGCCGAGAACGTCCTGGAAACCCTCGAACCCGGCGTCCTCGACTTCATGGTGACGACCTCGATCACCGAACGCACCTGCGGCGACCTGGCTTCCGCGCTCACCGGCGTCCCCAACGGGCAGGCCCTGCTCGAGCAGATCGAACAGCAGGACCTGTTCCTGCGCCGCCTCGACGGCGGCCAATGGTTCCAATACCACCAGCTGTTCCAGGATTTCCTGCGCCAGCGCCTCGAACACGGCCGCCCCGAGGACATCGACGCCTTGCACCGCACGGCCTCGACCTGGTTCGCCGAACACCGCCACGTGAGCGAGGCGGTCGACCACGCCCTGCTGGCCGGTGACGAGCAGCGGGCCGTGGTCATCGTGGAACGCGACGGCATGTCGCTGCTCGAATACGGGCAGATGGCCAGCCTCATCGGCCTGGTGAACAAGCTGCCGCCCGCGGTCATCGAAACCCATCCGCGCCTGCAACTGGATCTGGCGTGGGCGAACATCCTGCTGCACCGGGCCGGACCGGCCGAACGCGCACTGCGACTGGCGGAATCGACCCTCGACACCGGCGAACTCGACGACCGGATGCGGGCCCGGTTGCGCGCCGAGGCGGGCGTGGTGCACGCGGTCGTCACCGTGCGCGCCGACCTGCTGACCGGCGTGGAGGAGTGGCTCGCACCGTGTTTCGAGCTGGCCGACGAACTCTCGCCCTATGTCGTGGCCATCGGCGCGAATGTCGCCAGCTTCGCCGCGGGCTACCGCTACGACTTCGACGAGGCGGTCCGCATCCAGGAGTGGTCCGCGCCCTACATGCGCCAGAACAAGGGCTTCTACAACAACATTCACGGCCTGTGCTTCCTCGGCCTGGCCGCCAGCCTGCAACTCGATATCGCCCGCGCCGAGCAGTATTTCCGCGCCGCCATGAAGATCGCCAAGCAGTCCGGCGGCAGCCACTCCTACGGCGCTCGCCTGGCCGGTTCGCTGCTGGGTGAACTGCTCTACGAGCGCGGCGAGGTCGCCGAGGCCGAACGGCTGCTCGACGAGGGCTACAAGCTGGGCCCCGATGCCGGGGTCGTCGACTTCAAACTGGCCCGCTACGTGGTCGGGGCCCGCGTGAAGGCGCTGCGCGGTGACCGTTCGGCCGCCATCCGCCGCCTGAACGAGGGTGCGCGCGTGGCCATCTCGATGTCGCTGCCGCGCCTGCGCGCCGAGGTCGAGAACGAACGCCTGCGCCTGGGCCTGCCGCCGCATCCGGAATTCGGCCCGCTGCCGGTCGTCGACTACCACAACCGTCGCGAGCCCACCGACCCGATCGACGAATTCACCGTCCTCTACGAGGAATTCACCGCCATCCGCCTGCTGCTGGCCGAATCCTCCACCGAGAGCCTCGAACTCGCGCGCACCTGGGCGCAGGAGTGGGTCGACCGCCTCGAGGCCGTCCACCGCCCGCGCGAACTCCTCAAGGCCCGCCGCCTGCTCGTGGCCTGCCTGGCCGCCGCCGGCCACATCGACGAGGCCAAGGCGCTGCTGGCCACCGTCACCGCGCAATGCGCCGAACACGGTTCGGTCCGCTACATCCTCGACGGCGGCCCCTACGTGGTGGCGACGCTGGCCGCGCTGCATGCCGATCAGCTCGCGGGCCGCTGGCGCCCGGAATGGCCCGAGGTGCCCGCCGCCTTCCTGCGCGCGCTCGTCGACGCCCATGCGGCTCAGACGATCTGAGCGGTCTTGCGGGGCAGCTCGATCGGGGAGGCGGCCCTGACAGAGCGGCTCAGTTGGGCAGCGCCGCCGAAACGAACCCCAGCGCAATCGATATCGCCGACAGCGACCCGGTGCCGAAGGCCGCCGCGAGCGCGAAGCCGATGAGCACGTCCTCCGCGGTCGCCTCCGGCGGCACGACGGTCTTCCCGAGCGCCGCGATCTCGGTCGGCGTCTGCCACACCACCTCGATCGTCCCGTCGGCGCGCGCGGTGAACTCGCCGAACGTCCGCTCGATCTGCTTCGGCGGCCCGTCGATGAACCGGCACGTATCAATGGATTTCGGCCGCATGCTCACCACCCGGCCCTCGATCTCGGCGATCACCCGGTAGCTGCGCTTGAACAGCCGACCGCTGCCCGGCCGGACCGTCATGACCCGGTCGTTCACGTGCGCGGTCAGGCACCCCGCGGCCCGGGTACCGATCGGCACGTTCTTGCGCGTCCGCGCCCCGAGGCGCTCGATCATCACCACCGGCGAATCCCCGCTGGCGAACCGCACGGAACACCGATCCTCGGTCAGCGTGACCAGAACCTCACCGAAAAGCCCACTGTCGGAAGTCGTTTCGGAAACCTCGAGCACAGCTCATCCACCCCTCGTATGCCGGTCGAACAGGACGTACCGCCCCGACACTCTTCCAACGTACGGAGAGACGTTTCCGTTCGGCAGACCCGAATTGCGTGGCCGCGGCCCCGGCGGGGGTGGCGGATCAACCCGGTCGAGCATCTGAAATGAATATGTGTCTGAAAATGCTGCGGAATCGGCGGTTCCCGGCCAGAATTAGCTGTGACTGTGCTGCGGGACGAGCCTCTGCCGCACTGGAACGAAAGCGTGTCGGCGACAGAGGGATTGGATCATGAGCAGGCTGGCGACCTCGTGCGCGGCGATCCTGGGCGCGGTGACGGTCATGATCGGGAGCACGGCGGTCGAGGCGGGCGCGCGACCGGTCGCGGCGGCGGACTGCACCCCGTTCACGGCGATTCTCGCCCCGGGTACCTGGGAGACGCGGCCCGACGCGGACCCGAGCGTGCCGGTCGGCATGCTCCGGCCGGTCGGTGACGGTCTGCAACGGCAGTTCGGCTCGGACATAACCGTGCTCTACGCGCCCTACGCCGCGAGCGCCTTCGACCAGGGCCTGAGCTATGTGCAGTCCCTGAGCACCCTCGAGGCCGAACTCGGCAGGATGGCGCGCGGGCTGTGCGCCTCGACGCGGGTCATCCTCGCCGGATACAGCCAGGGCGCGGACGGCATGGGCGACGTCGCCACCGAGATCGGCCACGGCGAAGGCCCGATCCCCGCCGATCGAGTGGTCGCCGTCGGCCTGCTGGCCGATCCGCACCGCGACCCGAACACCACGCTCTCCCTGGGCGATCCGCAGCCCGGCCACGGCATTGCCGGCACCCGCGGGCACGATTTCGGGGCCCTGACCGACCGGGTGCGCACGCTGTGCGCGGCGGGTGACCTGTACTGCTCGGTCAATGCCACCGCCTCGCCGTTCCTGGCCGCGCTCGGCCGCGTCCTCAGCGGTGACGCCGGGGCGATCTCCGCCCTGATTCCCGCGGGCACCGATCCCAACACCTTGCTCGCGCAGGCCGTGAAGGTGGGTGCGGGCTGGACGGCGACGGCGACGCAACTGCCGACCATCCTGCGCGACCTCACCGGCCTGCCCGGGCTGATCCAATCCGGGGATCTCACCGCGGCACATCGGATCGCGAGCGACCTGAACGCCGCGCTGACCCCGATGGTCCACGCCGTCGCGGGCGTGGACCTCCCGCTCATCGGCGCGGTCATCCGCGCCGCCGGAACCATCGACCCCTCGGGCTGGACCGCCGCCGCCAGCGTCATCGGCGACGCCCTGGCCCAGGTCGACATCCTGCGCATCGCCGCCGACGTCGGCCAGATCGAGGAAACCCTCTGGCGCGCGGTCGAATACCTCGCACACGACAACGCCCACGCCGCCGCCGGCGAGGTCGCCGCCCTCGCCCCGACCGGACTCGACCTGGTCGGCTCGGTCGTCGGCCCCTTCACCACCGCCGTCCGCGGCGATCTGCGGGTGGCCGCGCAGACCCTGCTCAGCGCGGGCGGCGTCGACTCCATCAACGATCTGCTGGAGCTGAGCCGCCAGGGCGTCGACATGGCCGCCTTCTACGCCTCGAAAGCCCATGTCGACTACGGCGACGACGTCCAGCTCCTGCTGAACTTCCTGGGCTCCCAAGCCGTTTCCTAGCCGACCGGTACGCTGCACCGGCCCCGGCTACAGTTGGGGCCGCTGGATGTGGAGCTAGACGGGAATTACGGGTTGTGACTGAGGTTCTGCACGAGGCGCACGAGCGGGCCAGCTGGGCGGAGTTGTTCTTCGATCTGGTGCTGGTGTTCGCGGTGACGCAGGCGGCGCATGTGGCGTTCGCGGGGGAGAGTTGGGGCGCGGTCGGCCAGACGGTGCTGGTGCTGGCGATCATGTGGTGGTCGTGGGTGGGCACCACGCTGGCCGTGCACGGGGTCGAGGATTCCAACGGGCAGCGGATCTTCCTGTTCGCCTGCGGGCTGTGCATGTTCGTCATGGCGATCACCGCGCCGCACGCCTTCGCCGGGCACGCGCAGCCGGTGCTGCTGGCCGTCGCGCATCTGGTGCTGCGGCTGCTGCTGTGGGGCGAGATGCAGCGCAAGCGGGCGTTCTCGCAGGCGGGGACGTTCGGGAGCTGGGTCAATCCGTTCACGGTGTCGCTGGTGGCGGCGGTGATCCTGGTGGCGGCCGCGCTGGCGCCCGAGGGCGCGCCGCGCAACGCGCTGTGGATCGTTGCGGTGGCCCTGATGTTCGGCGTGCCGGCGCTGCTGGCACGGCGGCTGGAGACCGTGCAGTTCGGGGCCATGCACCTGCCCGAACGCTTCGCGCTGTTCGTCATCATCGCGCTCGGCGAGACCGTGGCGTCGGTGGGATCGCGGGCGGCGGAAGCGCATCTGGGCGTGACGTCGTGGGTCGCGGTCGTGCTGATCTTCCTGCTCGGCTGTGCGCTGTGGTGGCTGTACTTCGCCTACGGGTTCTCGGCGGTCGAACATTCGTTGCGCACCAACCAGGTTCGCGGGCGGGTGGTGCGCGATGTGCTCAGCTACGGGCACATGCTGCTGGTCATCGGCCTGGTGCTGGTGGCGGTCGGGGCGAGCGCCATGGTCGAACATCCGACCGCGACCGCGCACGGCGCGATCGGATACCTGCTGCCGCTGGGCGCGACGCTGTACGTGAGCACGTTCCTGTTCACCCGCTGGCGGATGTTCGGGGCGGCCACCGTGGGCCGGTTCGTCACCGCGGTCGTGCTGGGCGCGGTGACGGCGGCGGCGTCGGTGTTGCCGGAGATCGTGACGCTGGCGCTGGTGACCGCGATCGTGGCGGGACTCAATGCCTATGAGTACTGGGTGGTTTCGTCGGGGCGGCCGATCCTGCTCATGCGCCGTACTCGGGCGGCCTGACGGATCCAGGTCTCGCCCAACCGGTCTCGGAAACCGAGTCGGACCGGCTCGGCACCGACCCAGTCGGCGATATCGGTGATCACCGCGGGATCGACGTGATGCGGCTCGAGGTAGTCCGCCGGAGTCGACGGGCCGGTGCCGGGAAAGAGCATGTGGTCCAGTGCCGGGTGGACGCGGACAGTGACATCAGGGATGCCCGCCAGCCCCGACTCCCACAGCGGGAGATCCTCATCGGCGGTGACCTGATAGTCGCGGCCGCCCTGCACGAGCAGGATCGGCCGGTGCAACGCGGCCGCGGTGGCGACCTGGTCGTACTCGCGCAGGTCCAGCCAGTACGAGGCGGGCCAGTTGAACAGCAGGTCCGCGGTGGGGGTTTCCTTTGACAGCGTGGGACTTTCGGCGCGCTCGACCTGGCGGCGGGTCGACTCCAGGACCTCGGTGAGGTCCTCGCCGGGCTGTACCGCCGCGATGTGCGCGAGGGCGCGCAGGATCGAGCGGGGGAGCGGGATCGTATCTCCGGCAAGGATTCCCACGCCCGCGATCGACGGATCGGCGGCCGCGATGCGCGGGGCCGCCTTACCGCCGCCGCTGTGGCCGACCACGTGGATCCGTGCCGGGTCGACACCGGGTTCACGCTTCAGCAACTCGACCGCCGCGAGCGTATGGGGGAGATACTCCTCGACCATGGTGAAGCCCGGCGCGCTCTCGAATCCGCTGTGCGTGTAGGTCAATTTGTCGAACCGCAGCACCGCGACACCGCGAGAGGCGAGTCCCCAGGCGAGGTCCTTGAACGGCTTGTTCGGGCCCGTGGTGACATCGCGATCCACCGCCCCGGAGGCGACCAGGACGACGGCGGGCCGTGCGCTCCGGCCCTTGGGCAAGGTCAGGGTGCCGGAAACCGCAGTGTCGCCCGTACCGAGCGTCACCTCACGTTCCGTGAACAGCCGTGGCGTGGCGTAATCCGGTGGGGTCCAGCCGGATTCGGCGGGCGCTGCCAGCCGCAACCCGTGTAGCCGCCCGTCCGCGTCCACCGCCAGATGCACCGTGAGCCCGCCGCGTTCGGCGGTCACGGGCACGCTCACCTTCACCAGCTCGTCGTCCACCTGCTCGACGGCCGCGTTTCCGATCGCCCGCACCGCGCCGATCTTGGCGATCTCCCCGGTCCACCCGACCCGTACCGTCTCGGCCGACACCACCGCCGCCATCCGGGGAGCGAACAGTTCCGCGAGGTCGTCGAAGCGTTCGTCCCTCAGCATTGCCACGACGGCGGTGGCCACGGTCGCGGAGTCGATGTCAACGGTCATGCCGCCGAACCTTTCTCAATCCGTGCAATCATTCTTACGATTGAGAACGGTAGCAGGGTGTGAGAAGGTTGGATAGTGGAAACCTTCGAACTGCTGGCGCATCCGGCGCGGCTGCGCATCGTGCACGCGCTGCGCGGGGATCGGACCCTGACCACCGGTGAACTCTGCGATCGCCTGCCCGACACCTCGAAGGCGACGGTGTACCGGCATGTCGACGCGCTCACCGCCGCGGGCATTCTGGAGGTCGCGGAGGAACGGCGGGTGCGCGGCGCGGTCGAACGCCTCTACCGGCTGCGGCAGGACAAGGCCGCCATCCCCGCCGAAGCCGCGGCCGAATTGCCCAGCGAGGGATACCGTTCCGTCTTCGCGATCGCCATGGCCGTGCTGATCGCCGAATTCAACGCCTATCTCGACGGCGAACAGTCCGATCCCGCGGCGGATCTCGTCGGCTTCCGCCAGCACGCGCTGTGGCTGAGCCGCGCGGAACTCGAGCAGATGATCGCCGAGTTGAGCGCGGTGATCGTCCCGCGCCTGGCCAACCGGGCCGAGCCGGGTCGTGATCAATATCTGTTGAGCCCCATCATGTTTCCGATCGAGCAACCTCGTTGAGGCGGCGGGTCAAGTAGGCGCGCTCGGCGTCATTGGCGGTGAGTTCGAGGGCGGTGCGGTACTCCCGTGCGGCGGCCTCGTCGCGGCCGAGCCGACGCAGCAGGTCCGCGCGGGCGGCGGCGAACAGATGCCCCGGCCCGGGGGTTGTGGCCAGCTCGTCCAGCAGCTTCAGTCCCGCTTCGGGGCCGGACCGCATGGCGACGGCGATGGCATGGTTCAAAGCGACAGTGGGAGAGGGGACTCGAGCCAGCAGCGCCTCGTACAGCTCGGTGATCCGCGCCCAGTCGGTGTCCCCGGGGCCGTCCGCGGTGACGTGACACGCGACGATCATCGCCTGTAACTGATACGGCCCCAGCCGATCTCGCCGGGCAGTCCGCCGCAGCTCGGCCAGCCCGGCTGCGATCAGCTCGCGATCCCAGCGGCTTCGATCCTGTTCCTCCAGCGGAATCAGCGCCCCGTCGGTCGCACTGCGCGTCGCCGACCGCGACTGTTGCAGCAGCACAAGCGCATTCAATCCACCCGCCTCGGGATCGTCCGGCATCAACTCCACCACCAGTGCGGCCAGCCGCTGCGCCTCCGCCGCCAGGTCGGCCCGCTGCAACTCCGCCCCGCCGCTGGCCACATACCCCTCGTTGAACAGCAGATAGATCACCCCGAGCACCGCCCGCGTCCGCTCGGGCAGCAGATGCGCGGGCGGCACCCGGTACGGAATCGCGGCATCGCGAATCTTCTGTTTGGCCCGCACCAGCCGTTTCGCCATGGTCGCCTCGGGAACGCCGAAGGCGCGGGCGATCTCGGCGGTCGTCAACCCGGTCAGCGTGCGCAGTGCCAGTGCCACCTGCGCCTCGAAGGCCAGCGCCGGATGGCAGCAGGTGAACAGCAGGCGCAGCCGGTCGTCGGGAATATCGTTGTCGGACAAGGGTTCTCCGGGATCGTCGAGCAGGGCGAGCGCGCGCAGCTTCTCGGCCCCGACCCGCTCCCGGCGCAACCGGTCCACGGCCCGCCGCCGCGCGGCGGTGAGCAGCCACGCGCCCGGCCGATCCGGGATGCCGTCGCGCGGCCAGGTGCGCCAGGCCAGCGCGAAAGCCTCCTGCGCGCACTCCTCGGCCAGGTCCCAGTCGCCGAGCCCGCCGATCAGGGTCGCCACCAGCCGCGCCCACTCGGTGCGGAACGCGGCGGTGATGGCGTCGTCGACCGCGGTCACGGCGCGGGCACTCCGCTGGGCAGCGTGAGCACCGGCCGAATCTCGATCTGCCCGAAGCGACTCGCCGGATGCCGCGCCGCGATCTCGATGGCCTCGTCCAAATCCTCGACCTCGATGAGCGCGAACCCGCCGATCTGATCCTTGGCCTCCAGGAACGGGCCGTCGGTCAGCAGCACCTCGTCCCCGCGCACCCGGACCGTGGTCGCGGTGTGGCTGGGATGCAGGCCCTCGTGCGCGGTGAGCACGCCCCGGGCCAGCAGGTCATCCATCCACGCCCGGAAATCGCGCAGCCCCTCCTCGGACACCACATCGTCCACCCGGGATTCGTCGGCACTGATCAGCAACACATATCGCATGGTCGTCTCCTTTCACTCCTAAGACGAACGGATCGGCCGGGGATGGACATCCACTATGCCGACGCGAGGTGTCCAAAGCCGGGATTCCCGTTCGTCGTGCCGGTATCAAGCCCCGACCGATGGAGAAATCCCATGCCCACCGTGACCTCCGCCGATGGCACCGTCATCGCCTACCACCGCGCCGGCACCGGCCCGGCCATCGTGTTCCTGCCCGGCGCCTTCAACGACAGCACCACCTGCGCGCCGCTGGCCGAGCAACTGCGCGACCGCTACACCGTCCTCCGCCCCGACCGCCGCGGCCGCGGCGACAGCACCGACGCCATCGCCCCCGAAGACGCCGCCCACTACGACATCTGCCGCGAGATCGAGGACCTCGACGCCGTCCTCGCCGATATCGGCGGCAGCGCAGCGGTTTTCGGCTTCTCCTCCGGCGCGATCCTGGCCCTGCGCGCCGCCGCGGCGGGCTCGCGCATCACCCGCCTGGCCCTCTACGAACCGCCCTTCGCCCTGGCGGGCCTGGCCGACCACGCCCCGCACCGCCTGCCCGAACGCCTGGCCGAACTGATCGCCCGCGGTGAGCGCGGCGCGGCCGTCGAGCTCATGCAGCGCGAAGGCATCGGTCTCCCAACGGAATTGATCGAACAGGTCAAGCTGTCCCCGATCTGGCCACAACTCGAGGCCATCGCCCAAACGGTGGTCTACGACGCCACCATCTGCCGCCCACCCAACGTCCCCACCCCCGAAATGACCCGCCTCGACATTCCAACCCTCGTAATCAGCAGCCCCGATTCCTGGCCCGGCGTCCGCTCAGCCTCCGAAGCCCTCCCCGCCCACCTCGCCAACGCCCGCTACATCGGCGTCCCCGGCGGCGCCGACCACGGCATCCCCGCCGAAGCCACCGCGAAGGTGTTAGACGCCTTCCTCGGCGAGGACTGAGCACCGATCGCGCGACTTGCGGTTTCCCGCACCCGAATCCACGTCATGGTTACGGTGGGTAAGGAATTCGGTGAGGAGTGATCGCATGTCGAACGAGCGGGCGGATCTGCTGATCCGCGCGGGAGCCATCCACACACTGGTGCCCGGACAGCCGCCGCAGCGGGCGCTCGCGGTGCGCGGGGACCGCATCGCGGCCGTGTCGCCGGATCGAAACGGGCTGGACGCCTGGGCATCCGGCGACACGGTGATCATCGACCGTCCCGACGCGACGGTGCTGCCGAGCTTCGACGACACCCACACCCACCTCATGATCGCCGCCAACAGCGCCCACGACGTGCCGGTGCACACCGCCCGCGACCTCCCCGAACTTCTGGAGTTGATCCGCGAGCGCGCCCAGCGCACCCCGCCGGGAGAGTGGATCCGCACCACCGCCAACTGGCAGGAGATCAACCTGCCCGAACGGCGGTTTCCCACCGCGCGGGAACTGGATTCGGCCACCGACAAACATCCGGTGCTGGTCATGCGCGGCGGCCACAACATCGTGGTGAACAGCGCCGCACTGGAAGCGGCCGGAATCACCGCCGAGACACCGGTGCCCGCCGGCGGCCACATCGGCCGCGACGCCGACGGCACCCTGAACGGCTGGCTGCAGGACAATGCCATCCCGCTGGTCGCCCGGCTGCTCCCGCCGGCCACCCTCGACCAGCGCATCGACGGATTCCGCGCCGCCACACAGGATTACGCCGCCAAGGGCATCGGCGCGGTCCGCGACGCCATGGTGCCCGTCGCCGATCTGCCGGTGCTGCGGGCCGCGCTCGACGCCGGCGCGCTGCGGGTCCGGGTGCGAGTCATGGCCTCCGCCTTGGGGTTCGGCACCGTCGAAGCCGTCGACGAGCTGCTCGACCGGCTCGAGGACTGGCGCTACCTGCCCGGCCCGTGGCTGCGCGTCTGGGGCGTGAAGTTCGGCCTCGACGGCGGTATCGAGGCCGGGGCGACCCGCGAACCCTACGCCTGCGACCACGGCTTCTCCGGCTACCTCACCTGGGATCCGGAGGTGCTGGTGGCGGCCATGGATCGGGTGATCCGGCGCGGCTGGCGGATCGGCACGCACGCCTACGGGGACCGCGCGGTGGAGAAACTCCTCGACGTGTACGCCGAACTCCAGGCCCGGCATCCGGGGCTGCCCGCCGGATCGCTGGTCATGGAGCACGGCGGCCTGGCCGATGCGGACCTGCGCGCCCGCGCGGTCGCCATGGGCATCCCCGTCACCATCCAGCAGCCGCTGCTGCACGACATCGCCCGGATCGAGGACACCTACTGGGGTCCGGAACGGGTGAACCGGCTGTTCCCGGCGCGCGGCTGGATCGATCAGGGCGCGCTGGTGACCGGCGGCTCCGACTATCCGGTCGGCGCGTACGGCGCCATGCGCTCGGTGTGGGGGATGGTCACCCGCGAGACCGTGACCGGCGTGCGCGGACCCGAACACGCCATCACCGCCGCCGAGGCCATCGCCCTGCACACCACCAATGCCGTTGCGCTGCTGGGCGAATCCGACAGCCGCGGCCTGCTCACCCCGGGCCGCCTGGCCGACCTGACGCTCTGGGACGTGGACCCGACCATCGCGCCCGTCGAGCGACTGCGCGGCCTCGAACCCAGCCATACCGTGATCGGCGGCCGCCTGGTGCACGGCGAGGGCTGAGCTGTCCGGATGCTCACACCCTGCCATGGGGGTCGCGTTGATTTCCGCCTTCGCGGTGATCGGGCCAACCAACTAAGCGGGTGCTTTTTTGGGAAACCCTTCAGAATTGCAGATGGCCTGCAGTAGGGTCGCGCGCATGGGTGAGACAGGTCACTGGCGTCGCGACCTGAAGGACGCGCGGGCGAAGTTTTTCGAGCATCACGGGCCTCGGCACATTGCCGACGGGGCCGCGCCCGCCGTTGGGTTCCTGCTCGGCTTCAAGCTGTTCGATCCGTGGATCGGGATCGCCGTCGCGCTCGGTGTGGCGGTGGCGCTCGGTGGTCTGCGGCTGCTGCGCGGTGAATCCGCCAAGACGGTCGGCGTCTCCATCGCGCTGGTCGCGGTGTATTCGGTGTTCGTGCTGTGTACCGGTCGGGGGCGCGACTTCTATCTGCCCGACCTGATCCTCTGCGTGCTGTTCATCGTGGGCACCGGCGCGACGCTGGTCGGTCGACGTCCGCTCATCCTGTCGCTGACCCAGCGGCTGCGTCTGGAGGCGGCCGAGGTCTCCGTCGAACGCCTGGCCACCCATCGCCGAATCACCTTGGGCTGGGTCGTCTTCTGGGTGATCCACCTGGTGGTGATCGTCCCGCTGTACCTGGCGAACCAGGTGGTCCTGCTCGGCATGGCCACCCTGACCCTGGGCAAACCGTCCATCATCGTGATGATCCTGGCGACCTGGTTGCTGCTGCGGCGGCGGTCGGTTCCAGCCTCCCCGGTTGGTAGCTGAATAATTGCTAACCTGACGGAATGGGTGCAGATCAGCGGGTTTCCGGATCGCGTCCGCTCGGGCTTCGATGACGGTCCGGTGGGGTCGGGAGGGCTTGGAGGCGGCCACCGCGTTTGTCGCCGCCCTAATCGCTGGGCTGTCGCTCATGGTGCCGATCGACTTCGCCTGGACCTCGCGGAGTACGGCGCTACGGCTGGATCTGCTGGTTTTCAGTCTGCCGCAGGCGATTGCGGCCGGTTCGCTGATTGCCGTGGTCGCGGCGGTGCTGGCCACCGCGCTGGGCGGGCAGAGCCTGCGCTGGGGCGTGGCGCTGGGCGGCGCGGCGCTGCTGTTCGTGAACCATCTGCTGGGGCGGCACGCGGTGCTGGGCACCTCGCTCGCCACCCTGAACTTCCTCGACTCGATCGCCGGCGGCCTCATCTTCGGCGGCTCGGGCGCGGCCGTGCTGTCGCGCTCGCACATCGAATCCCGGTACTCCTGGACGGCTTTGGCCTGGCTGCTCGGGGCCATCGGCGGAGTCGTCCTGCAGCAGATCGCGCCGGAGACCCAATCCCGGGTCATCGATCAGCACTTCCCGCAGAACTGGCCCGCCCTCGACGCGCCGCCGCTGTGGTTCATCGCGCTGGCGCTCGCCCTGATCGCGTGGCGGTTCCTGCGGGAGCCGGGATCGCAACCGGCCGAACCCTATTCGCTGCAACTGCCGATCGTGCCGATCATCGCGGGCGCGCTGATGATCGGGGTGAGCCTGCTCTGCTCCACCGTGCTCGCCCGGCACGGCGACAGTCCGCGCGATATCGCGATCACGATTCTGGCCACGGCCTTGGCCGCGATGCTGGCGGCGCTGCTGCTGCCCGATCGCGACGGCGCGCAGGTGCTGCTGGCGGTGGCGCTGGCGGGCGCGGGTAGCGCGATTCTGGTCACCCGGCTGCCGGGGTGGTCGCTGCCGCTGTACATGGTGCTGGTCGGGCTCGGCCTGCTGGCCGGAACCCGGTGGCCCGGAATGCGTGTCGCGGCGGTCGGCATCATCGGGATCTCGGTGTTCGCGGTGCTGGTGGTCGCGGCCGGGCACCCCGCGATCCTCACCGGTCTCGGGCACGGTCTGCTGTCGCTGCTGGCGGGCTACTGCTTCGGCGCGGTCACCCCGCGCTACGGGTCCACCCGCGTGCTCGGCATCGTGCTGCTGTACGCGCCCTCACCAGTGCTGGCGCTGCGCGACTACACCCGTCGCGGCCACTGCCTGCTGGTCGAACCCGGAAAACCCTGCACCATCAGCGATTTCAGCTCGTTCGCGCCGGGCTGGGCGGCGACCGCGCTGGCGGTGGGCTGCGGTCTGGGCCTGTGGTGGCTGCTGCGGCGGCGGCCCGAGGACGATCGCGCGACCTGAATCCGGCGGCCTGGGTACCGTTGCGGACATGAACTCGCTGCTGCACCGGATATTGGATATCGCCCCGGTCTGGGTGTACCTCATCGTCACCCTGCTGGTGTTCGCCGAGGACGCGATCTTCGTCGGCTTCGTGATCCCGGGCGAGACCGCGGCGGTGCTCGGCGGGGTGGCGGCCAGCCAGGGGCACGTGGTGCTCGGCGTGATGATCGTGCTCGTGGTGGCCGCCGCGATCATCGGCGACAGTGTGGGATACGAGGTCGGCAAGCACGTCGGCCCGCGACTGCTGCAGGCCAAGATGCTGGACAAGCATCGCGGGCGGCTCGACAAGGCCCAGGACTACCTGGCCCGGCGCGGCGGCTGGGCGGTGTTCCTGGGACGGTTCACCGCGTTCTTCCGAGCCATGATGCCCGCGCTGGCCGGGACCTCGCGAATGCCCTACCGCCGCTTCCTGATCTTCAATGCCGCCGGTGGAATCGTCTGGGGCACAACGTTCGTGGTGCTGGGGTACGTGGCGGGGCAGTCCTACGAGCGGGTGGCGAAGGCGGTCGGCCGCGATATCGCCATCGCGGTCGCCGTCATCGTCGTGCTCGGGCTCATCGTGTGGAAGATCCGGGAGAGCCGGCGCGAGAAGGCCTTCGAAGCGGAGTACGAGGCGACCCACGAACCTGCCCACGAGACCGACTGACCCCGACCCCGGATCACACCGAGGCCGGGGTCGCCGGATCACACCGAGGCCAGCTCCGCCGGTCGCTCCTCGCTCTTCTCCTGCGGCCCTTCGATATTCAGCTCCGGCAGGATCCGGTCCAGGCGGCGCGGCAGCCACCACGCCGCACGCCCCAGCAGCGCCAGCACCGCGGGCACCAGGGTCAGGCGCACCGCGAACGCGTCCACCAGCACACCCACCGCCAGCGCGAACGCGATCGGCTTGACCATGGCGTCCTCGATCGGCACGAACGAGGCGAAGACCACCACCATGATGGTGGCCGCCGCGGTGACCACCCGGGCATTGTGGCGGGTGCCCTCGACGATCGACGTCTTCGAATCACCTTGGTGCAGCCACTGTTCGCGAATGCCGGACACCAGGAACACCTCGTAGTCCATGGCCAGCCCGAACAGCACGCCCACCAGGATGATCGGCAGCACGCTCACCATCGGTCCGACCTTCGCCACCCCGAACAGCTCCGCGGCCCAACCCCATTGGAACACCGCCACCGTGGTACCCAGCGCCGCCGCCACCGACAGCAGGAAGCTGAGCGCCGCCTTCACCGGCACCGCGATCGAACGGAACACCACGACCAGCAGCAACAGACTCAGGCCGACCACGATGGCCAGGAACGGCAGCAACGACGCCGAAAGCCGTTGCGAGACATCGATGGTGACGGCGGTATCGCCGGTCACCGCCACCTCGGCCCCGGGCACCGCATCGGGCACTCGGTCACGGATGGCGTGCACCAGATCGGTGGTCTGCTGCGATTCCGGCGCGCTGGCCGGAACCACCATCACCAGCGACTGACCCGCGCGCTGGGTCGGCTGCGGCGGCAGCACATAGGCGACGTCGGGCAGCTTGCGCACCGAGTCCGCGACGGTCGCCGCCGCACTCGCGTCGCCGTCCACGACCACGACCAGCGGGCCGTTGAATCCCGGACCGAACTGCTCGGCAATGGTGTCGTAGGCCTGCCGCGGACCGCTTCCCACGGCGGCGGAACCGTTGTCCGGCAAGGCCGTCCGCAGCGACGCGACCGGCAGGGCGAGCAGGATCAACGCCCCGGCCACCGCCACGACAGTGACCACCGGCCGCGCGGTCACCAGCCGCGCCCACCTCGCGCCCATGCTGTCGGAGCGCGAGGCGGCGCTGTTCCGGTCCGGTGTCGTGCTGTCGCCCGCGGCGGTGATCCGGCGATGGGCCCGGGATCCGGGGTGCGGAGCCAGACGGTGTCCGGCGAATCCGGCCAGCGCGGGCAGCAGTGTGAGTGCCACGGCCACGGCGACCAGCACCGCTCCCGAGGCGGCCAGGCCCATGACGGTCAGGAACGGAATACCGATCACGCTCAGCGCTGCCAGTGCGATGATCACCGTGATACCCGCGAAAACGACGGCGCTGCCCGCGGTTTCGTTGGCGCGACGGGCCGATGCGCGCCGTGCCAGTCCGGCCGCCAACTGGGAGCGATGCCGGGACAGGATGAACAACGCGTAGTCGATTCCGACCGCCAGGCCCAGCATGAGCGCCAGCGTGAGAGCGGTCGAGGACACCGGGACCACGGCGCTCAGCGCGAACAGCCCGCCGACCGTGACGGCGATGCCGAAAACCGCTGAGAGCAAAGGCATTCCGGCGGCGAGCAGGGAGCCGAAGGTGATCAGCAGGACCAGCACCGCCACGGCGAGACCGAGGATCTCGGTGATGCCCGGCTGTATATCGCCTGCCCCGTAGGCGGATCCGCCGACCGAGACCTCCAGCCCGGCCGCACGCGCCGAGTCGCCGGACTTCTCGACCGCCGCCCGCGCGTCGGCGCTCACCTTGGAGCGATCGCCGTCGAAATGCACCACGCCGACCGCGGTCCGCTGATCGGCGGAGACCGCTCCCGCCTGCTGCGGTGTCGTCACCCCGATCGCTCCCGGCGCGGTCCCGGCCGTCTCGAGGGTGTGCGCGATGGCCGCGTGATAGGGCGCTTCGGTGATGAGGTGCCCCTCGGGCGCGGTGAAGACCAGCTGCGCGGTGGCGCCCGCCGCGTCGGGCGCGGTCTCGGTCAAGGTGTCCAGCGCGTGCTGGGATTCGGCGCCCGGCACGGTGAAGCGGTCGTCGAGGCGGCCGCCGGCGAGGGCCGCGCCGCCGACCACGGCGATGAGTACCAGGGCCCAGATCGAGACGACCAGGCCGCGGCGTCGGAAGGCGAAGTCGCCGAGGCGCCCCAGTAGTGCGCTCATGGGTGATTCCTCTCGGATGCGCGAGGGATGTTTACAGGCGTGAACTTTATGGGTGTTAACTTGCCATCGAATCTGTACGGGTGTCAACATCGATGTCGTGGACGTCACCGGCGATGCAGCTCAGCGACCCGTTCGCGAGGCCCCCTACCACCACGGGGACCTGCGCAACGCCCTGGTGACCGCCTCCGCGCAACTCGCCGAGATCGGCGGCCCCGCCGCGGTCACCGTCCGCGCCGCCGCCCGCGCGGTCGGCGTCACCGCCACCGCCGCCTACCGGCACTTCAGCGGGCACGAGGAATTGCTGGCCGCCGTCCACGAGCAGGCCGAGGCCGCGCTCTTCGAAGCCCTCGCCAGCGCCATGAACGGCGTTGCCGAGCAAGCGGATCCGACCACCACCGCCATCGCCCGCCTGGCCACCGCCGGCCGCGCCTACATCGAATACGCCTCCCGCGAGCGCGGCCTGTTCCGAACCGCGTTCTGCGGCAGCGATCTCGACGTCCACAAGGATGAGGACGTGTTGGAGGATCCGATCTTCCAACTCATCGGCGTCGGCCTCGACGCGCTGGTAGCGCTCGGCTTCATGGATCCGCGCCAACGCCCCGGCGCGGAATTCACGGCCTGGGCGGCCATCCACGGCCTGGCCACGCTCATCGTCGACGGCCCCCTGGCCGATGTCGAGGACGCCGAACGCGAGGCCGCCATCCGCCACGCCATCGCCACCGTCCTGCGCGGCTTCGCCACCGGCCCGCACGCCGAGCCCTACCTCACCACCGACCCCCACATCGCCCTCCCGGCCTGAGGCCGACCCGCGCGGCGCATACTTGACGCCGTGATCGCGACCGAAACACCGCTGCGGATGGCCGGTTTGGTGAGCTCATGGCGGTGGGACGGGGTGACCGTGCTGGTCACGGCGCTACTGGGGATCGGCTACGCGATCTGCTTCGTGAGGGGGCGCCAACGCGGCGAACGGCTTTCGACGGGGCGGGCGGTGTGCTTCGCGGTCGGCGGGCTCGGGGTGTGGCTGTATTCCGGGCTCGGGTTCATCGGCGTCTACTCCGACACGCTGTTCTGGGTGCGGGCGCTGCAGGTGCTGATCCTGCTCTACCTGGTGCCGTTCGCGCTCGCGGCCGGTGCGCCGTTCACGGTGCTGCGGGCCGCGCTGGGACCGGCGGGGCGGAAACGCCTGGACGCCATGCTTTCCGGGGATGTCGCCCGGGTGCTCACCCATCCGGCCACCGCGTCCGTGCTGATCCTGCTCCTGCCCTGGGCGCTGTTCCTCTCGCCCTGGTACGAGGCGGTGCTGCGGCACGGGGGAGTGGACGCGCTGACCCGGATCATCGTGGCGCTCATCGGATTCCTGTACTTCTATTCGCGACTCCAGATCGACCCGGTGGCCAAGCATTTCACCCAGGGGCTGTCGCTGCTCATCACCATCGCCGAATCGCTGGCCGACGGCATTCTCGGGATCGTGCTGTGGCTGGGCCCGCTCGTCGCCGCCGGTTACTACTCCTCGCTCGGCCGCACCTGGGGGCCGGACGCGCGGTTGGATCAGACCATCGGCGCGGGCATCCTCTGGCTGCTCGGCGATCTGCTCGGGCTGGTCTATTCGCTGGTCGTCATGCGCGCGTTCGCGGCGGACGAGACGCGCAAGGCGAAGGAGACGGATGCCGAACTCGATATCGAGGAGGACGGCGAACCGGTGTCCAGCGGCCTGTGGTGGGAGAACGATCCGCAGCTCAGGGAGCGCTTCCGGCGGTGACGCGGTGATCAGTGGCCCGGCTCACGCTTTGTGGCACTGAGTGACATCAGCTATCAAAGGACATTTGTCGCTATTTCTCAGCTTATTCTTACTGGACACTTGACCCGGACGCCCGAAACCCCACGTCCACTTCGCTCTCGGGAAGCACCCAGAGGAAGGTCAACACCCGGAAGAAAGCAAGTGAAATGCAGTTCAGCAAACTGGCCGCCACTTCGACCATGGTCATCGCGGCACTCGGTGTCACCGCCGGTGTAGTCCACGCGGATCCCGCCCCGGCCCCGGCTCCCGTACCGGTTATTCCTTCCCTCATCGACGGTGTGAACCAGGGCATCGACCAGGTCGCCCCCGGCATCCACTGGAACGCCAAGGTCGAGGGCAACGCCGTCGTCGTCGACATCGACCAGGGCTCGCTCTCCACCGACAACGGTCAGCTCCAGGTCCGCGACAACGCCGGGAACGTGCTCACCGCGGTTCCGCTGGCCTACACCGTGGACGACCTGGATCACCCGATTCAGGCGACCGTCGAGGGTCTGCGCGCCACCCTGGTCCCGAACACCGACCCCGCCGCCGCTCGCCCGGCCAACCCGCTGCTGCACGACGTGACCAGCTCGAAGCAGTCGAGCTTCGATGATGCCGTGGGCGCGGCGGCCACCCAGTTCGGTCTGGCCACCGCCATCGGCACCCTGGTCGGCACCATCATCGGCGGTGCGCTCGGCTGCGTCGCCGGCGCTGTCATGGGTACCCCGGGCCTGCTGCCCGGCTGGGTCGGTGGCTGCATGGCCGGTGCCGCGGTCGGTATCACCCTCGGTGCCGCCGCCGGTCTGGTGCTGGTCGGCGTGCCCGCCGCGATCGTTGTCGGAATCGTCTTCTTCAACCGCATCAACAACCCGGCCGAGCAGGGATAGCCGGAAGTTCGCGACGCAAAAGGCCCGCTCCGACGGCTGTTCGGAGGGGGCCTTTCGCGTATTCCGAAAGATTGCTGCAAGTGTTGTACCAATAGCTATGGAACATGACATTTACGCAAAACGTACTCAAAGTCCTGTTATCGCTACGTTTTAGCAACAAATAGGCAACATTTGCTGGCTTTTCTTGTACCGGGTGCTCGATGAGGACCTCGCTCCCTGGAGGGAAGCGCCCGTTCAAGAAAGCGACGAGAAGTAATGCGATTCAAGAAGTTCGCCGCCACGTCGGCCCTGGCCATCGCGGCCCTCGGAATCAGCGCCGGCACCGCCTACGCCGATCCCGCCCCGGCTCCCACGGCCGAGGCCATCCACTGGGACGCCAAGATCGAGGGCGCGTCGGTCGTGCTGAAGACCGATCTCGGTTCGCTTACCCAGCAGGACGGGCAGTTCCAGGTCCGTGACGCCGACGGCGGCCTGGTGACCGCGTTCCCGCTGTCCTTCCAGATGGACGGGCTGGCCCACCCGGTCGCCGCCCAGATCGACGGCAACACCGCCACTTTCACCCCGAACATGGACCCGGCCGCCGCCACCCCGGCCCCGGCTCCGGTGCTGCACGACGTCGCCAGCCAGGCCGATCAGGACGCCGCCTGGTCCGCCGCCTCCTCGCAGTTCGGCATCGCGACCGGCATGGGCACCCTGATCGGCACCCTCATCGGCGGCATCGGCGGCTGCGCGCTGGGCGCGGTCCTCGGCACCCCGGTGCTGCTCCCGGGCTGGGTCGGCGGCTGCATCATGGGCGCCGGCATCGGCATCCCGCTGGGCGCTGCGGCCGGTCTGGTGCTGACCGGTGGCGTCGCCGCGGTCGCGGTCGGCATCGGCCTGTTCAACCGTCTGAACGCGCCGAGCATCTGATCAGCGGCGCCTTTGCAGGAGGCGCTGAGCCAGAACATGATTCGGGCCGGATCGCAGGGGGCGATCCGGCCCGAATTCGTGTGTTCATGCCCCGGTGTCAGGTGTGGGGCAGATTCTGAACTACGCGCAGGAGGCGTTGAACGCGTCGATGGCGTCGGTCAGATCGGTGACATTGTCATCGATGAGCGCGGTGGCGAAGGCCGCGATGGCCGCCTTGTCGGAACCGGAGGCGTCGATGCCGAGCAGCTTGGCGGCCAGCGCCTTCTGGCCGTCGTTGTCGATGCCGTTGGGGTACTGATCGATGGCCGCGTTGATGAGATCGACCGCGGTGCCGCAGGCCCAGGACTGGGCGTGGGCGGTGCCGCTCGGGCCGACCAGGAGGGCCGCGGTGGCGGCCACGGCGACCAGGGCGGACGGCAGAATCTTGCGCATGGTGTCTCCGGTTACTCGTACTGCGTTGTGACGTAGCGAGTGTGCCGCAAGACACCGACAAAACCCGAATGCCCCACCGAACGAGTCGGTGGGGCAAGGGATTACGCGTCCGAACCGGCTGCTAGCGCGGGCGGCGCGACAGGATCGAGTCGCGGATCAGGATGAACGCCAGCCCGGCCGCGAACAGGATCAGGAAGATGTAACCGACATTGCCGGTGCCCGACGAGCTGCCCTGCTGGTTCTCGAACAGCATGGCCAGCAGGATCACGACGACGACCCAACCGGCGGCGCGGGCGGTCCGGCGCGATTCACCGCTCCAGCCCCACGCGGCGGACGGAACCTCGGCGGTGTCGACCTTGGTGACGACATCCTTCGGGTGCGCGGGTTCCAGTTCCGTGGCGGCCACTTTGGCTCCTTTACGGCTCGAATCGATTGCTGGGCATCATCGTGACATACGACCCGGCGTCGTAGCCAGCAGGGTAGGGGTGAGTTGACAACTCTCGTCACTCTCAGGGGTTCCCCCTGAAACCCCAAGGCCCAGAGGGGGCAGGTAGGGGTGAGTTGACAAGTCGCGTAACCGGGCAGGAGAGAATGGGCGCGTGTCGGACGTTGTGAGAGTTCTGCTGCTGGGCAGCACCGGGTCGATTGGTACGCAGGCGCTGGAGGTGATCGCCGCCAATCCCGACCGCTTCGAGGTGGTCGGGCTGGCCGCGCGAGGGGGCAATACGGAGCTGCTGGCTCAGCAGATCGCGGCGACCGGGACCAGCAACGTGGCGGTGGCCGATGAGGCCGCGGCGGCGAAACTCGGTGTGGCGCTGGCCGGTCCGGACGCCGCGACCGAGCTGGTGCGGCGCACCGACGCGGACGTCGTTTTGAACGCACTGGTCGGTTCGCTCGGCCTGGAGCCCACCCTGGCCACTCTGGAGTCGGGACGGCGGCTTGCCCTGGCTAACAAGGAATCTCTGGTCGCGGGCGGCTCGCTGGTGACGCGGGCGGCCAAGCCGGGCCAGATCGTGCCGGTCGACTCCGAGCATTCGGCGCTGGCCCAGTGCCTGCGCGGCGGGCGCGCCGACGAGGTGGCGAAGCTGGTGCTGACCGCCTCGGGCGGGCCGTTCCGGGGCTGGACCACCGAGATGCTGGAGTCGGTGAATCCGGCCGAGGCCAAGACGCACCCGACCTGGTCCATGGGTCCGATGAACACGCTGAACTCGGCGTCGCTGGTGAACAAGGGCCTGGAGCTGATCGAGACGCATCTGCTGTTCGGCGTCCCCTACGCGGACATCGACGTGACCGTGCACCCGCAGTCCATCGTGCATTCCATGGTGACCTTCAAGGACGGCTCGACCCTGGCCCAGGCCAGCCCGCCGGATATGAAGCTGCCCATCGCGCTGGCCCTGGGCTGGCCGGACCGGGTGCCGGGCGCGGCCGCCGCCTGCGATTTCTCCACCGCGTCCACCTGGACCTTCGAACCGGTCGACAACCAGGTCTTCCCGGCCGTCGAACTGGCCCGCCGCGCGGGCGAGGCCGGTGGTTGCGTGACCGCGGTCTACAACGCCGCCAACGAGATCGCGGTGCAGGCCTTCCTCGACGGACTCATCCGATTCCCCGACATCGTGCGCACGGTGGCGCGCGTCGTGGAGTCCGCCGACCGCTGGTCGGCCGAACCCGGTAGCTTGGACGAGGTGCTCGCGGCCGATACGTGGGCGCGCGACACCGCACGCACGCTCGTGCGCGGCTGACAGCAGGAGGGTTCGTAACCGGATGGGCTACGCGATCGGCTTCATACTGTTCGCCCTCGGGATCACGGCCTCGGTCGCCCTGCACGAATGCGGTCACATGTGGACCGCGCAGGCGACCGGCATGAAGGTGCGGCGCTACTTCATCGGCTTCGGGCCCAAGGTGTTCTCGTGGAGGCGCGGCGAGACCGAATACGGTCTCAAGGCGCTGCCGCTGGGCGGGTTCTGCGATATCGCGGGCATGACCGCCCTCGACGAGCTCGAGCCCGAGGAACTCGACCGGGCCATGTACCGGCAGGCCACCTGGAAGCGGCTGCTGGTCATGTCCGGCGGCATCCTGATGAACTTCCTGATCGGCTTCCTGCTGATCGTGGTGCTCGCCGTCGGCTGGGGGTTGCCGCGCCTGGATTCCCCGCCGGAAACGCAGATCTCCCAGCCTTCCTGCGTGGCCGACCAGAACCCGGACCAGAAGGCCAAGGACTGCACCGGCCAGGGCCCGGCGCAAATCGCCGGCCTGCAGCGGGGCGACCGGGTGATCGCGGTCAACGGCGTGCCGGTGAAGACCTGGAAGGAATTCACCGCCGAGACCCAGAAGCAGATCGGCACCTTCACCTACACGGTCGAGCGTGACGGTCGGCGCCTCGACCTTCCCGTCACCCCGCAGATGGCCGTGATCTACCCGGAGAAGAACGGCACCCCGAAGACCGTCGCGAAGGTCGGTGTGGGGCAGGACTATTACGATCCGGTGCAGTACAACCTGCTCTCCGCCATCCCGGCGTCCGGCGCGTTCACCGGCCATTTCGCCGTCCTCACCGTGCAATCCCTGGCCAAGATGCCGTCCAAGGTCGTCGATCTCTGGCACGCCGTCACCGGCGGCGTCCGTGATCCGGAGACTCCGGTCTCGGTCTACGGCGCCAGCAAGATCGGTGGCGAGACCGCCGAGCACCATCGCTGGTCGATCTTCGTCATGACCTTGGCCAGCCTGAACTTCTTCCTCGGCGCCTTCAACCTGCTCCCGCTGCTGCCCCTCGACGGCGGCCACATCGCCGTGGTCCTCTACGAGAAGCTGCGCAACCTGTTCCGCAAGCGCAAGGGCCTGCCCGACGGCGCCCCGGTCGACTACCTGAAACTGCTGCCCGCGACCTACGTGGTCGTGGTCATCGGCGGCGCGTACATGATCCTGACCCTGGTCGCCGACATCGTGAATCCGATCAAGCTGTTCCCGTAACCCTTTCAAGCTGTTCCCGTAACCCTTGCCGCGCTTGGTGAATCGCTTCAGGCGTTGGCGGGCAGGTCCGTTCCGGCACCGCGCCGGCGCAGCGCGACGAGGTCGTGGCGCGGCTGCGGGAGTGATTGCTCGTTCGCGCCCTCGATGGTGAATCCGGCGTCGCTGATCATCTGGCGGTCGTCGACGCCGGGCTGGCCCTCACTGGTCAGGTAGTCGCCCAGGAAGATCGAGTTGGCCAGGTGCAGCGCCAAAGGCTGCATGCTGCGCAGGTGGATCTCGCGACCACCCGCGAGCCGGACCTCGACGTCGGGGAAGAAGAACCGGAACAGCGCGAGGATGCGCAGGCAGCGCTGCGGGGTGAGGTCCCACCGGTCGCCCAGCGGGGTTCCCTCGAAGGGAATCAGGAAGTTGACCGGCACCGAGTCCGGGTCGAGCTCGCGCAGTGCGATCGCCACGTCGACGATGTCCGCGTCGGACTCGCCCATGCCGAAAATCGCCCCGGAGCAGGGAGACAATCCGGCCGCACCGGCGCGCGCGAGCGTGTCCACCCGGTCGGCGAAGGTGTGCGTCGTGCAGATTTCCGAGTAGCGGGCTTCCGCCGTATTCAGGTTGTGGCTGTAGGCGTATGCCCCCGCCGCCGCGAGCCGTTCGGCCTGTCCCTCGTTCAACAGCCCGAGGCACGCGCAGATCTCGACGTTCGGATTGTCGGCTTTGATTGCGGCAATGGTGTTTTCGATCCGAGTGATGTCACGCTCGCCGGGCCCTCGCCCGCTCGCGACGAGGCAAACGCGCTTCGCGCCCGCGCGTATCGCACGGTCGGCGACCTGAGCCGCCTCGTCCGGTGAAATCCACGAGTACTTGAGGACCTCGGATTTCGAACCGAGCCGCTGGGAGCAGTAGCCGCAATCCTCCGGACACAAGCCGCTTTTCATGTTGATGATCGTGTTCAGCTTGACGCGCATCCCGAAGAACTCGCGCCGCACCCGTGCACCCGCCGCGATCACGTCGATCAGCGGTTCCGAACCCGCCAGGAACGCCAACCCCTCCGCCCGCGTGGGAGCCTCCTTCCGTAACGCCTTGTCCACCAACAGATTCAACAATTCGCTCGTCATGTCAACGCAACTTACCTCGAGCTTGAACGCTGTTCAAGTATGCCTGTGCGCAGCGGACTCGCCAGCGTGTCGGGGTGGATGAGTACTGTGTGCCGGTAGCGAAATGCGCACGAGGAATTGGGGTTTGCGTCGTGGAGTTGACGCGTGGGGCGAATACGCGCGTGGCCGCGTCGGCCGTCTCGGTGGTGTTGGAGTGGGGTTCGGGGCAGGAGGTCGATCCGCAGGCGCTGCTGCTGGCCGAGACGGGGAAGATTCGATCCGATGACGATTTCGTCTTCTTCAACGCTCCCCGGCATCCGTCCGGAGCCATAGTGCTGCAAGAGGTTACGGCCGGGCGGGCCGTCCTCGCGGTGGATCTGAGGGGGATCGAATCCGGTGTCGATCGGGTCGTGATCGCGGGATCGGTTCCCGCCGGATCGTTTCGGGAGATTCCGGGACTGGCGCTGAGCGTTCAGGAGGCCGGGCGGCCGGTGCTCCGATACCCGGTGTCGCGCATGGACGCCGTGCAGGCCATGGTCCTCGGTGAGTTCTATCGGCGTGCGGGCGGCTGGCGATTCCGTGCCGTGGGGCAGGGCTGGGACAGCGGATTGCGCGGTCTCGCAGAGGAATTCGGTGTCACGGTGGACGATGATCCGACGCCGTCGCCGGAGGTGAGCGCTCCGTCGCCGGTCGCGCTGTCGCCGGGCTGGTACGAGATGCCGGAGGATCCGGGCCGCCTGCGGTGGTGGAGCGGCACGGCGTGGACCGAGGAGCGCTGGAAGTCGCATCCGCCACACGACCCGGCGGCGTACGGGCGAATACTGGAGACCTGGCGCGGTCAGGCTTGGCAGGTCCTCACCGCGACGGGCCCGCGCGGGCCGCGCTGGGACGAACTCTGGACCATGTTGCGCTACCACATGATCAGCGATGTGGCGGGCCGCGAGGCATTGCGGCCGCTGGCCCTGGCCCACCTGGAGCGCGTGGTGGCTTTCGCCTTCGCGGACAACGAGATCGAGCAGCGGGAGCTCGACGATTTCGACCGGACCGTTGCCGAGTTGCACGCCGCGGCGGACCTGTCCGCCATGGGTCGGCCCATCGAACAGCTCCGGCAGCGGATGCTGCGCGGCCGAGCGCTCACCCAGGTGAAGGCCGGTGAGCTACCCCGCGTGCATCGCCCGGACCTGCACCTCGAGGCCGACGAACTGCTGCACGTGGACGTGAACGCGGTGCAGATCAGAAACCTCGCCAGCGGCCCGAAACACAGCGCCGGACGGCTCATCGGCAGCAGCAAGAAGCTGCGCTTCATCGGCACGGGCGCCGGCAGCGAATCGACCTGGTCCAAAATCGTTTCCATCCAACGCGAGTACGACACCGTCGTCATCGCCGCGACCACCGCGAAGGGCGGCGGCCGCTACCGCGTCCCCGACGCCGAATACGTCGCCGCGGTACTGGAAGGCACACTGCGCGTCGCCAAACGCCTCGTACTCGCCCCGGGCGAACGCGACTCCCGAGCGATCCCGCAACACGTGAAGTCCCGAGTCTGGCAGCGCGACGCCGGCAAATGCGTCGAATGCGGCGCCCAGGAATACCTCGAATTCGACCACATCATCCCCTGGAGCCGAGGCGGCGCGACCAGCGTCGACAACCTCCAAATCCTGTGCCGCCACTGCAATCTGGCCAAGGGCGCGCGAATGTAGGGGCCGCCGGTGTCAGTCCTGGCGAGCCGCCCCGCCGACCGCGATGTCGCGGAGGAGTTGACGACAGAGGTGGTCGGCTCGGCGGGTGGTTTCGGGTTGGCGGTATTCGGGGGTGAGGGCCAGGACCTGGGTGCAGGCGGTGTCGAGGTCGATGAGGTGGCCTACCGAGACGAAGACTGGTTTGACGTTGGTGCGGGTGCGGAGGGCTCGGCCTACCGGGTCGCCGTCGATGGTGATCACGCTGGAGGAGCCGCGCTCATGGCCGGGTTCGTCGAACTCACCCCAGGCGTTTTTGGCGACGCCGAGGGTGGGGATCCCCGTCAGGAGGCCGAGGTGGCAGGCGAAGCCGAAGCGGCGGGGGTGGGCCAGGCCCTGGGAGTCGCAGATGAAGAGATCCGGTGTGGTGGTGAGGTTTTCGAGGGCGGCGAGGGTGGTGGGGAGTTCGCGGAAGGCGAGCAGGCCGGGGACGTAGGGGAAATCCGTGGTGCCGCGGGCGGTGGCGACCTCGATGGTCTCCAGGGTTGTGGCGTCCAACACCACTATGGCGGCGGCCACGTTGCCGGAATCGTCGTAGGCCGAGTCAAGGCCCGCGATCGTGCGGAACTCGGGTGGGCGGGGATTGTGCGCGATCACCCGGGTGCGCAGGAGATCTTGCAGTGCCACAGCCTCTTCCGGGCTGGTGGGCCACGAATCCGGTTTCGCTACCTTCACAATTCCGACCGTAAACCTTCGCGTCATGTGCAACGAATAAGAACTGTAGGCCCCGGCCGATTCCGAGTCCTGCATCCGGCGCGGGTACCCTTGTCGCCGCCGTCACAGGGCGACCGGTATTCGAGCCTCGGTAAGCTCGGAGCCGGTAAGGGTGAGGACTTAGTCGAAAGTAGGCAGCCGATCGTGAGCAGTGCCATCGCTTTGGGGATGCCGGCCGCACCGGCGGTCGTCCTCGCACCGCGGCGCAAGACGCGCCAGCTGATGGTGGGCAATGTCGGAGTGGGTAGCGAGTTCCCCGTTTCGGTCCAGTCGATGACCACCACCAAGACCCATGACATCAATGCCACCCTGCAGCAGATCGCGGAGCTGACCGCGTCCGGCTGTGACATCGTGCGTGTGGCGTGCCCGCGCCAGGAGGACGCGGACGCGCTGGCGACCATCGCCAAGAAGTCCCAGATCCCGGTGATCGCCGACATCCACTTCCAGCCGCGCTACATCTTCGCCGCCATCGACGCGGGATGCGCTGCGGTGCGCGTGAATCCGGGCAACATCAAGGAATTCGACGGCCGCGTCAAGGAGGTCGCCAAGGCGGCCGGGGACGCGGGCATCCCGCTGCGCATCGGCGTCAACGCGGGCTCGCTGGACAAGCGGCTGCTGGAGAAGTACGGCAAGGCCACCCCCGAGGCGCTGGTCGAGTCCGCGCTGTGGGAGGCGAGCCTGTTCGAGGAGCACGGCTTCGGCGATATCAAGATCTCGGTCAAGCACAACGACCCCGTCGTCATGGTCGAGGCCTACCGCCAGCTCGCCGCCAAGTGCGACTACCCGCTGCACCTGGGCGTGACCGAGGCCGGTCCGGCGTTCCAGGGCACCATCAAGTCCGCCGTCGCCTTCGGCGCGCTGCTCTCCGAGGGCATCGGCGACACCATCCGCGTCTCGCTCTCGGCCCCGCCCGCCGAGGAGATCAAGGTCGGCACCCAGATCCTGCAGTCGCTCAACCTGCGCCCGCGCAAGCTGGAGATCGTCTCCTGCCCGTCCTGCGGTCGCGCCCAGGTCGACGTCTACACCCTGGCCAACGCGGTCACCGCCGGTCTGGAAGGCATGGAGGTGCCGCTGCGCGTGGCCGTCATGGGCTGCGTCGTGAACGGCCCCGGCGAGGCCCGCGAGGCCGACCTGGGTGTCGCCTCCGGCAACGGCAAGGGCCAGATCTTCGTCAAGGGCGAGGTCATCAAGACCGTCCCCGAGCACCTCATCGTCGAAACCCTCATCGAGGAGGCCATGCGCCTCGCCGAGGAAATGGGCGACGACGCCCCCTCCGGCGCCCCGGTCGTCACCGCGGGCTAGTCACCCACCACACCAGCCCGGTCCCAACGGCTTTCCGCCGCGGGCCGGGCTGTTCGCTGCGCCGAGACAGGCGCGAACTGGTCAGTTCGGGGTGGGAGGCTTGGGGTTTTCGCTGGTTACCGGTGGGTTGGGGGCAATCGGGCGGCGCGGGCAGGGAAGTTCTGGCAGGCTGTGAGCGTGCGGAGTGTGCTGGAGCCGACTCGCCGGGGCCGGATATCCGGGGCCCGTCAGCTCGCGAACCGCGATCTGACCCAGGTTTTGCGCGTGCTGGATGCCGATCCGGTCGCGACCTGTATGGTCGCCGCGCGCCTGCAGGAGTACGGGCTGGACCCGCGCGGGGCGTACGGGGAGCTGTGGAGTCGCGGGGGACCGGCGGAGTCGCTGTGCTTCTCGGGGGCGAATCTGGTGCCGCTGCGCGGCGGTCGCGACGATATGCGGGCCTTCGCCGAGCGGGCGATCAAGGGCCCGCGGTTGTGCTCGTCGGTGGTCGGCCGCCGCGAGCTGGCCCTGCCGCTGTGGGAGATGCTGAGCAACCATTGGGGCCCCGCCCGCGAACTGCGCGAGGATCAGCCGTTGCTGGCGTTGGAGCGGCCCGCCAGTCTGGCCCCGGATCTGCGGGTGCGCCGGGTGCGGCCCGAGGAGATCGATCGCTACATGGTCGCCGCGGTCGCCATGTTCACCGAGGAGATCGGCATCGACCCGCGCGCGGGCGACGGCGGGCGCAGCTATCGCCGCCGGGTGTCGAGCCTCATCGAATCCGGCCGGGCCTGGGCGCGTTTCGAGGACGGCGAGGTGGTCTTCAAGGCCGAGGTGGGTGCGCTCTCGCGGCGGACCGGGCAGATTCAGGGCGTCTGGGTGCATCCGGAAAGGCGTGGTCAGGGCCATGGCACGGCCGGTACCGCGACCGTCGCGAATGTCGTGGTGTCCTCCGGTCGCACGGCCAGCCTGTATGTCAACTGCTACAACGAGGTTGCGCGCCGCGCCTATCAAAAGGTGGGATTCCGGCAAATCGCCACGTTCGCGACCGTGCTGCTGGACTGACCGACAACCTGTGATGTGGTCCTGAAATCCGTTCCGGTGCAGTGTGTCGCACCGGTTTGCCGATAGTTGGCTCTAGCATCTGACCCGATGTCACCACGGGTCTTCGCCACGCTGATCGCCACCGCGGTCGCCCTCCCGGTCGCCGCGTTCGCCGCCGGGTGCTCGTCGGGTCCGCAGGGGCCCGCCCAGTCCGCCGAGGCGTTCGTCTCCGCCTTCGCCGACCACGATCTGGACGCGGCGGCCGACCGCACCAGCCAGCCCGAAAAGGCCCGGGCCGCAATGGCTTCGGCATGGGATCAGCTGCAGGCCGAGAAGCTGGTGGCCACCACCGACAATGCCCGCGTCACCGACGACACCGCCATCGTCGACTACACCTACCAGTGGCATCTGCCCAAGGATCGCGTCTGGACCTACAAGGGCCAGCTGCAGATGGGCCGCACCGAGGGCCGCTGGGAGGTGCGCTGGACCTCCGCCGACATCCACCCGCGGCTCGGCAATACCCAGACGCTGCAACTGCGTTCGAATCCGGCCCCCCGCGCCCGCGTGAACGAGCGTTCGGGCAGCGATGTGATGGTGCCGGGTTCGCTGTACCGGGTGAAGTTCAAGCCGTCCCCGTCGGCCGACGCGCGCGGCGTCGCGGCGACCCTGGTGAATGCGCTGCGCCGCTTCGACGAACGCCTGACCCCCGACTCGCTGCTCACCGCGGCCCGCAAGTCCGACGGCCCGTACACCGCGGCCCTGCTCACGGAATGGGAGTTCGGCCAGGTCAATTCGGAGCTGCTGGGCCTACCCGGGGTCACCTTCAGCAAGGAATTCGATCTGGTCCCCACCGATCGCCGCTTCGCCCCGGACCTGATGACCCAGGTCCGCAAGACCGTCATCGACGAGGTCGACGGCAAGGCGGGCTGGAGCGTGGTGACCGTCAACGCCAATGGCGTCGACACCGATGTGCTGCAGGAGGTCGATCCCGAGACCTCCCCGTCCTTCTCGCTCAGCGTGGACCGCAATGTCCAGAACGCCGCCCAGCGCTCGGTGGACGCCCGCACCGAGCAGGCCATGATGGTGGTGCTGCAACCCTCCTCCGGCGCGATCCTGGCCATCGCCCAGAACGAGGCGGCCGACGCCGACGGCCCGGTCGCCGCGACCGGCCTCTACCCGCCCGGCTCGACCTTCAAGACGGTGACGGCCGCCGCGGCCATGACCGCCGGCCACGCCACCCCCGACACCTCGGTCCCGTGCCCGAGCCAGATCGTGGTGGGGGAGCGCACGATTCCCAACTACGACCTGTTCAGCGTCGGCACCGTGTCGATGGCCACCGCCTACGAACGCTCCTGCAACACGTCCTTCGCCAAGATCGCCTCGGAGCTGGGCGGCCGGGATCTGCGCACGGCCGCGGCGGCTCTGGGCCTGGGCCCGGACTACACGGTGGCGGGTCTGCCCACGGTCTCGGGTTCGGTGCCGCCCGACGATGACCTGGTGCAGCGCGCCGAGGACGGCATCGGCCAGGGCAAGGTGGTGGCCAGCCCGTTCGGCATGGCGTTGGTGGCGGCGACGGTCGCGCACGGTTCGACCCCGGTGCCGTATCTGATCGCGGGCCATCCGACCCAGGTCTCCGGTGATCACCCCCAGTTGACCCCCGACGTGATCGACGGCCTGCGCCTGATGATGCGCAAGGTGGTGCTCGGCGGTACGGCCGAGCGCATCGTCGATCAGGGTGAGGTGTACGGCAAGACCGGTGAGGCCGAGGTGGACGGCGGTTCGCACGCCTGGTTCATCGGGTACCGCGGCGATCTCGCGTGGGCCACCCTCGTGGTGCGCGGCGGCAGCTCGGACAACGCGGTCGCGGTCACGCGCGACATGCTCACGGCCCTGCCCGCGGGCTATTGACAGTGGACCGGCTACTGAGAAGTGGAGCGGTCAGGCGTTTTTCAGCGTTCGCCGTAGCGGCTGTCGATGCGCAGGCAGGCGGCGGGGTGGAGGTTGCCGACTCCGTCGGTGACGAAGCGTTGTTCGGCCAGGGCCTTGGTGGGTGGTCCGTCCGCGGACGCGTCGCCGATGATTTCGGTGACTCCGGCTCCGGCGAGGATCATTCCCGCGGTGGTGACCAGTAGAAGGGCCGAGCGCTTCATGTCCCTCTCCCTTGTTTTGGGATGAGTCAGGGAACCCGAATGGGGTTATTCGGATACCCGGTGCTCATTAGGGTTGGCTGACTGTTTGCCAATGCAAGGGACGGTAATCGGTCAGTTATGCCGAGGCAACCCGCTCGTGGCCCGCAACACAGCCACTACCTGGGGTATGTACCGGGCCGTGGCCCAAATCGGTATCGGATGTTTACCGTCAGTTGGCGCGCTGCATGGTGGCGGCGAGGTGATGGGTCAGCGGCTGCTCGACCGCGGCCATCCGCAAGGAGTATTCGAGGGTGTCCCCGGCGACGGTGATGGTGCGCCCGAGCGCGGTCACGGACTTCGCGCTGCTGCTCAATCCGATCGAGGTCGAATCGAGTTCCAGCCGCAACTCCCCGTCCTCGTTCACCAGCCGCCCCTCGCAGATCTCGGTGATCCCCGTGGGGTGGGCCAGAATCAGCTCGATCCGATCGGGCCCGGTCGCCCGCAGATACCCGGTCTCGCTGTGCATCGGCCGGCTGCCGTCGGCGGCGCGAGTCCGCTGCCGGTAGGTCAGGAACGGCCGCCCGACGTGCCCGAAGTGCACTTCCTCGAGGTACTCGAAGGATTCGATGGTCGGGTATTCCCCCTGCCCGCGCCCCCGCCAGGTCCCCAGCAACGGGGCGAGGTGGGCGATATCGGGATGCGGTGCGACAGGATTTTCGGCTTCGAGCACGGCGGCCAGCATAATGCGCCCGCTCGATCCGGGTGTCGTCTCGACGCGCGCTTGACGCGGTATTTACGGAAAGGGGGATAGATGGCTGGTTACTTTCCGGCAATTGGGGAAGTTCCGTCGAGCCATGTAACTGCGATTCGAAGGAGGAAATCTCATGCGATTCGCCAAGACGGGTGCCGCGGCCATCATCCTGGCCGCCGCGCTGACGGCCGCCGCCGGGGCCGCGCACGCGGACAAGACCATCACCGTCACCGCGGAGCTGATGGGCTGCGCGGCCCGGGCGGATATCGACGTCTCCGCCTTGAACGGCGTCGACCCCGGCACCGAGATCACCATCTCGGATGCCTTGGCGGCCCAGCTGACCCAGCACGGCTGCCTGCCCTGACGTCGGGACGCGGCAGCCGGGTTTACCCGGCTGCCGCGCGGGTCAGCGGCGGCTGGCGCGGCGGTAGCCGTAGGCGGCGGGGATGGCGAAGACCGCGATCAGGCCGAGGGACCAGGCGATGGTCTGGGTGAGCGGGCTGGCGACCGGGCCGCCTTCGGCCAGGGCGCGCATGGTTTCGACCGCCACCGACATGGGCTGGTGCTGGACGACCGGCTGAATCCACTTGGGGTAGGCCGCGAGTGGGACGAAGCCGGAGCTGAAGAACATGAGCAGGGACGAGAGCAGGGCCACCGCTTCCACCAGCGTGGATTTGGCGGTGAAGACGGCGATGGCGGTGACCATGGTGGCGAAGGCCAGGCCGAACAGGACGGGGATCCAGAGGAAGGCGAAGGTTTGCAGGGGGCCTTCGCGGAAGCGGAAGCCCAGGGCCATGCCGAACAGGATGATGACGACGGTCCCGGCGAAGATGCGGCAGCCCTCGGCGAGGATGCGGGCGGCCAGGCCGGAGGCGCGGTGGACGGGCAGGACCCAGAAGCGGGACAGGATGCCCGCCTCGCGTTCGCGGCCGAGCATGACGCCGCTGGCGACGGTGCCGGAGAGGGCGCCGACCAGGGTGACCATGGGGGTGGAGCCGTAGAGGGCGCTGTGGCCGGAGAACTTCTGGATCTGGGAGCCCACCACGATGTCGAGCATCAGCAGCAGAAGGCAAGGGACGATGAGGGTTTCGAGCAGCGTGACCGGGTCGCGGGCCCAGCGCATCAGCAGGCGCTGGGTTTGAATCCAGGTGTGGCGCAACAGGGCCGGGGTGGAGGCCTCGTGGAAGACGAGGGTGTCGGCGGTGGCGGGGCGGTCGAGGGTTGCCATCACGACCTCTTCAGGTTCTGCCGGGCGATGAAGTAGCAGGACACCGCGAGGATGGCGGCGATCCACAGCAGCGGCGGCGTCATCAGCCCCCAGGTGACGGGATGGGCCTTGCCGAGGGTGTCGCCGCCGAGCGCGCGCAGGCCCTCGGCGAATTGCGAGACGGGCTGGTTGCGCACGAAAAGCTGGACCCAGTGCGGGAATTGGTGGGCGGGGGCCAGGCCGGTGGAGAGCATGCCGAGGATGAGCGGCGGCAGCACCAGCATCTGCGAGGTGGCCTCGGGGCTGCGGGTGAAGGTGCCGATGGCGTCCGCGCCGAGGCAGAAGGCGATGCCGATCAGCATGCCGAGGGCGAGGAATCCGAGGGTGTGCAGCGTGCCGCCCGCGAACCGGAAGCCGATCACATAGATGCTGATGACGGCCGAGATCATGCCGATGAAGAGCCGGAAGACGTTGGAGGACATGCGTGCCGCCGCGGGCACCAGCGGATGCATGGGCATGGCGTCGAAGCGTCGGTCGAGGCCGGACACCGCGTCGGTGGCGGCCCGGAAGGCCGCGGACACGGCGGTGAAGGCGGCCGCTTGCAGGATCACGATGGGCGCCATGAACTGCGCGTAGCTGCTGAATCCCAGTCCGGCGAAGGTCATCACGCGGTTCAGTGGGATGTAGAAGCTGACGGTGAAGGTGATGGGCGCGAGGATGGCGGTGGCGATCTCGCCGGTCTGGATCGAGGGCGCGATGAGCCGCACCGTGAGCACCCACCACTGGGCCAGGGTGGCCGGGGTGGCGCGCAGGTCGGTGAGCCAGTTGCCGGGCGCCTCGGCGACGGCCGTGTCGGCGCTCATGCCCGGGTCCGATCCTCGGAGGTGTAGCGCCCGTCCGCGGTGCGGAATCGCACCGATGGTGAATCATCTTCCGGCTCTTCGGTCTTGGCGATGTGCCCGGTGAGTTCCAGGAACACGTCGTCGAGCGAGGGCCGCCGCAGCGCGATGTCGACCAGTTCCATTCCGGCCGAGTCGAGTCGCCGCAGCGCCTCGGCGAGGGTCTTGGCCCCCTCCGGCGCGGGTATGGCGATCCGATCCGAATTCCCGCTCAGCGCTTCACGATTGGCGGCGGGCAGCAGGTCCCCGAGCGCGCGGGCGATCGAGGGCAGATCCTCCATGCGCAGCGGCACGATCTCGCAGTAGCTGCCGCCGGTGCGGGCCTTGAGCTGATCGGCGGTGCCGTCGGCGATCACCACGCCGTGGTCGATGACGATGATCCGATCGCACAGCGCGTCGGCCTCTTCCAGGTACTGGGTGGTGAGCAGCGTGGTGATGCCGTGCTTGCGGAATCCGCCGACCAGATCCCAAACCCCTTGGCGGCTGCGCGGATCCAGGCCGGTGGTGGGCTCGTCGAGGAACACGACCTCGGGACGCACCACGAGCCCGCAGGCGATGTCGATGCGCCGCCGCATACCGCCGGAGTAGGTCCCGACGCGCCGCCCGGCGGCCTGCACCAGATCGAATTCCTCCACGAGCTCGTCGGCGCGCGCCCGGGCCGCGCGCTTGCGCAGCCCCATGAGCCGCCCGAACATGACGAGGTTCTCGTACCCGGACAGCGCGTCGTCCAGCGCCGCGAACTGCCCGGTCAGCATGATGGACCGCCGCACCGCGGCCGCGTCGGTGACCACATCGTGCCCGGCGACCGTGGCCCGTCCGGCGTCGGGCGCGATGAGCGTGGACAGGATATTGACCGTGGTGGTCTTGCCCGCCCCGTTGGGCCCGAGGATGCCGAGCACCTCACCGGGCGCGGCCTTGAAGGTGATCCCGCGCAGCGCCCGCACCGCGCCGAAGGATTTCTCGACGTTCTCGACGACCACGCCGTCGAGCCCGGTGTCCGTACTGGTTTCCACGGTTGTTGTATCGGGTTTGCCATTGTCGGTGTTCACGGCGTCCCTCCCCAATGTGTGTCGAGAATGCGAGATATGGCCGCCAGCGCGTGCGGCGCGGTGAGTTCTTCGTGGCTGACGTCGATGTCGTGGGTGCTGATGGTCCCGGTGATGTAGGGCCGCCAGCCGTCCGGGCCGAAGATGTCGGAGGAGTGCACGGTGGCGTTGAAATACAGTGCGTCGCCGTGGAATACGGGCCGCTGATAGCCGGTGCGGGTGTCGGCGGAGGCGTTGTAGGAGGCCGCCATGCGTTCCAGCGTCTCGGCGTCGACGAGCGAAACCCCGCCCATGCGTTCGTTGATCATGGCCGCGGCCTGTTCGGCGGTGGTGTCGGCCGGGATGTCGGTGATCCCGAAGACCGACCCGAAGGTGGCGACGAAGGATCCGGCGGTGAGCTTGTCGATGCTGCCGCCGTCGATATCGGTGCTGTCCGCGTCGAGCAGGGCCAGGGTGGCGACCTCGTCTCCGGTTGCCTCGAACTGGGCGGCCATGGCGTGCGCGATGAGGCCGCCGAAGGACCATCCGAGCAGATGATAGGGGCCGTGCGGTTGCCGTCGGCGGATTTCGGCCACGTAGCGGTCGGCGAAGTCGGCGATGCTGCGGGCGTGCGGCTCCCCGGACAGGTCGGGTGCCTGCAGGCCGTAGATCGGCCGTCCCGGCGGCAGGGCGTCGGCGAGACCGAGATAGGTCCAGGCGATGCCCGAGGACGGGTGGACGCAGAACAGCGGAGCCTCGTCGCCGTCGGGCCGGATCGGCAGCACCACGTCCAGTCCGAGCCCGGGTTTCGAATCCGCGCGGGTGGCAGCGAGTTCCGCTGCCGCCTGCTGTTCCCGCCACTCGACCATGTACTGCCGTTCGGCCTCGGCGGCGAGTTCGGCGGCCGGTGACTGCGCGAAAGCCGCTGCGGCGGAGAGCGCGTCGACCCACAGGTGGGCGAGCATGGTGATCTCGTGCCGGGGCAGCAGGGTTTCGGGGAAGCTGAAACTGGCCTGCAGCCGGTCCCCGACCACGACCGCGTTGATCTCGATCTCGGCGGTGACGGGCACGTCGGGATGTTCGGTGGCGTGCAGGTCGCCGAATTCGTCGGTGGGCAGCCAGCCGAGATCCTCCAGCCCGGCCGGAATGTCGGCGGTGGCGTAGCGGCCCAGATAGTTGAACCCGATCCGGCCGGGCACGCGGTCGGGCAGTTCGGCCGCGGTCTCGGGGTTCAGGTAGCGCAGCATGCCGTACCCGATGCCCTTGTCCGGCACCTCCGCCAGCTGATGCTTCACCGCGCGGATGGCGTCGCCCATCGACGGCCCGCCCGCCAGTGCGTCGCGAATCGGGATGTCGGACAGCGTGAGTCGCACCGGGTACACGGTGGTGAACCAGCCGAGCGTGCGCGAGAGGTCCGCGCCCGGGATGATCTCCTGCTGCCGCCCGTGGCCTTCGAGCCGCAGCAGCACCGCCTCGATGGGCTCCATCCGCCAGCGCCGGATGGCCAGCGCCAGCCCGGCCAGCAGCGCGTCCTCGACGGTGCCGTCGAACAGCGCGGGCAGGGTGGTGAGCAGTGTCGCGGTGGTCTCCGCGTCGACCTCCACCTCGACCTCGCGCACCGCCGCGACGCGATCCACGGCGGGATCGAGTTCCCTGGCTCCGATGCGCGGGTCGGGTGTGGCGGCGATGTCGCGCCAGTAGTCCAGCTCGCCGGTCCGGCGGGATTGCCGGGCGGCCTCGTCGAGGGCATAGGCCCAGCGCCGCACCGAGGTTCCGGTCTCGGTGAGGATCGGTTCCGTACCGCCGCTGATCTGGGCCCACGCGGCAATGAGGTCCGGAATGAGGATCCGCCACGACACGCCGTCGACCACCAGGTGGTGGGCCACCAGGATGAGCCGCCCCCGGCGTTCGGGCGGGCTGTCCGGCGCGGGGTCCAGCCACACCAACTGCAGCACGGTCCCGCTGTCGGGGTCGAGCCGCCCGAGCGCGGAATCCAGTTCGGTGACCGCGTATTCGCGCAGTTCGACGCTGTCGCCGGTGTCGAATTCGATGCGGTGCAGCAGCCGGTCGACGTCCACCGCGCCGGGTGGGCGGGTCCGCAGCCGCCAGTCGCCGTCGATGAAGGCCAGTTGCGCGCGCAGCATGTCGTGCTGGTCGACGACGGCGGTGACGGTGGCGACGAGCTGTTCGCGGCTGATCCCGCGTGGCAGTTCCAGCACCGCGGTCTGCGCGAATCTGCGGTGGTCGCCGCCGCGTTCGAGCATCCAGCGCACGATCGGGGTGAGCGGAATCTCGCCGACTCCGCCGCCGGGCAGCTCCTCGAGCACGACGGTCTCGCCCGCGGCCGCCGCCAGCGCCGCCAGGGCCGCGACGGTGCGATGCTCGAACACCTGCAACGGGGTGAGCTCGATCCCGCGCAGCCGGGCGCGCGACACCAGCTGAATGGCGAGGATGCTGTCGCCACCGAGTGCGAAGAACGAGTCGTGCACGCCGACCCGGTCGCGGCCCAGCAACTCGGCGATGATCTCGGCGAGCACGGTTTCGAGATCGGTTGTCGGCGCCCGGTATTCGGTCTCGGCCTCGAAGACCGGCTCGGGCAGCGCCCGGCGATCCAGCTTGCCGACCGCGTTGAGCGGAATGGCGTCGAGCACCACGAACGCCGACGGCACCATGTACCCGGGCAGTCGGTCGGCGGCATGGGCGCGCACGGCCGCGAGATCGACCGTGTGACCGGGCTCGGCCAGCAGGTAGGCGGCCAGCGCGGTGGCACCGCCCGGCCCGGGAACGCCCAGTGTCACCGCGAATTCGACGCCCTCGGCGGCCGACAGCGCCGCGTCGATCTCCCCGAGCTCGATGCGTTGCCCGCGCACCTTGACCTGGAAGTCGGTGCGCCCCAGGTATTCCAGCCGCGGCTCGTCGAGGTAGCCGGTCCAGCGCACGAGGTCGCCGGTGCGGTAGAGCCGTTCCCCGCGCCGCCCGTACGGGTCGGGCACGAAGCGGGCCGCGGTGAGGCCGGGCCGGTTGTGGTAGCCGCGGGCCAGGGCCGGTCCGGCCAGATACAGCTCTCCGGCCACGCCCATGGGCACCGGCCGCAGCCGGTCGTCGAGGACCAGGGTGCCCGCCCCGCGGATCGGGGTGCCGATGGTCACCGGCTGCCCGGCCACCAGCGGTTCGGAAGCCGTTGCCCAGATGGTGAATTCGGTCGGGCCGTAGAGGTTGATGAGGGTCCGCCCGGTCGCCCAGCGGGCCACCAGATCCGGCCCGATGGCCTCACCGGCCACCGCCAGCACGCGCACGCTGGACACCGCGTCCGGATCGAGGGTCGCCAGCGCGGACGGCGTGATCACCAGATGCGTGACACCTTGCGCCGCAATGAGATCGGTAAGCGGCTGACCGCCGAAAACGTCCGGCGGCGCGACAATGGCCGTGCCGCCCGACCCGAACGCCATGAGCGCCTCGAAGGCCGACGCGTCGAAACTCGGTGACGCGACCTGCAGCACCCGGCAGTGCTCACCCAGCGACAGCAGTTCCCGCTGCGCCCGCACCAGATCGGCGATGCCGCGATGCGAGACCGACACGCCCTTGGGCGTACCGGTGGACCCGGAGGTGTAGATCAGCCACGCGGGCTGGTCCGGATGGCTGCCCATCGCGCGAATCCGGCCCTGCCCCAAGGTGATCCGCACACTCGACGCGGCGGGATCATCGAGCACCAGCCATCCGACGGTATCGGGCAGCAGGCCCCGGTGCGCACTCGTGGTGAGCCCGAGCACCGCGCCCGAATCGGTCAGCATGTGATCGATGCGGTCCAGCGGGTGCCGGGGATCGATGGGCAGGAACGCCGCCCCCGCCTTGGCGCACGCCCAGATCGCGGTCAGCAACTCCACGCCCCGCGAAAGTGCCAACGCCACAATGCTTTCCGATCCGGCACCGGCGGCCGAGAGCTGCATGGCCAGCCGCTGCGACGCGGTATCGAGCTCCCGATACGACACCGCCCGCCCGTCGGCGATGATGGCCGGGCACAGCCGGTGCGCGGTGGCCGCGGCCCGGAAAACCTGGGCCAGCGTGGTGATTCCGGCATGACCCGGCCCGCGCAACGGCACCAGGGCGCGGCGCTCGGCCGCGTCGAGCAGGTCGATATCCGACAGCCGCACGCCGGGATCGGCGGTGATGGCGGTGAGTATCCGCTGCCAGCGGGTGACCAGCCGGGCCGCCGTGGCCTCGTCGAACAGATCGGTGGCGAAGGTGAGCGTGCCGTCCAGCCCCGTTGCATCGGTGCCCGGCAGCGGCGCGCGCAGATCGAAGGTCAGGTCGAACTGTGAGGCATCCCGTTCGATGGGCTCGACCTCGACCCGCAGCCCCGGAAATTCCACGGCCGGCGGGGTGAAGTTCTGCAGCGACAGCGACACCTGGAACAGCGGATGCTGCGCCGTCGAGCGCGGCGGATCCAGCACCTGCACCAGCCGTTCGAACGGCACCTCCGCGTGCGCAAAGGCATCCAGATCGGTGGCCCGCACCTCGCCGAGGAACTCCCGGAACCCCTTGGCCGGATCGACCGGCGTGCGCAGCGCGAGGGTATTGACGAACATCCCGACGAGATCGTCGAGCGCCGCCTCCCCGCGCCCGGCCACCGCGGTGCCGATCAGCACATCGTGTGTGCCCGCCATCCGCGACAGCAGCACCGCCAGCGCGGCATGCAGCACCATGAACAGGCTGGTGTCGGTCGCCGCCGCCAATTCGGTGAGCGCCGTGTGCAATCCACCGTCGAGTCGGAACTCCAGATCCGCGCTGTGCATGCTCTGCACGGCGGGCCGCGGCCGATCCGTCGGCAGTTCCAGCACGTCGGGAGTGGCCGCCAGCCGCTCGCTCCAGTACCGAATCTGCTGTGCCGCCCTGGATTCGGAGTCCTTCTCGTCTCCGAGCAGTTCCCGCTGCCACATCGAGTAGTCGGCGTACTGCACCCGCAGCGGCGGCCGACCGGACTCCGCGCCCGTGCTGCGTGCCAGATACGCAGCCATCAGATCGGTGGCCAGCGGTGCCATCGAGGACCCGTCCGCACTGATGTGGTGAACCACGAGCACGACGACGTGGAGACCACCGGCCTCCTCGAGCGCGGGCCGGGCCTGCGTGGGGGTCGCGTGAGCCGGTGTGACGATGCGCAGCAGACCGACGCGCAGGGGCGCTTCCCGGGTGAGATCGAAGCCGGTGCCGGTGAGCTCCTCGATCCGTTTCCGCAGCGGCGCACCGTCTTCCACATCGTCCAGCTCGATGGCGGGCGCGGCCGCGTCGGCGCTGAGCACGACCTGACGCGGCCCGTCGGCATCGGCCGGGTAGAGCGTGCGCAGGGTCTCGTGGCGCAGCACCACATCGGCCACCGCCTGCCGCAGCGCGTCGACATCGAGGTCGCCGGTCAGCCGCAGCGCCGCGGTGATGTTGTAGGCGGCGGAGGTGGGGTCGAGCCGGTTGAGCACCCACATGCGCTGTTGCGCGGGCGACAGCGGAATACGGTCGGGCCGGATGCGCGGGGCCAGCGACGGCAGTCCCGGGATCTCGGCACCCGGCACGATGCGCGCCGAAAGCTGCGCGACCGTCGGGGCATCGAAGAGATCGCGCAGCGCCATGGTCGCGCCGAGCGCGGCGTTCACCCGCGCCACCACCCGGGTGGCGATCAGTGAGTTGCCGCCGAGGTCGAAGAAGGACCGGTCGATGCTGACCCGCTCGACCTCGAGCACCTCCGCGAACACCGTCGCGACGGCCGTCTCGATGGGGCTGCGCGGCGCGAGGTACCGCTCGTCCAGGGTGGCGAAATCCGGTGCGGGCAGGGCATTCCGGTCGAGCTTGCCGACCGGGGTGAGCGGCACGTCGTCGAGTTCGATGAGGTAGCTGGGCACCATGTAGCCCGGCAGCGCCCCCGCCACCCGGGTCCGCAGCCGCTCGGTGTCGAGGGTGTGACCGGCCGCCGCGACGACGTACGAGACCAGCACGGTCTGCCCGGCGGGTCCCGGGCAGCCGATGGTGGCGGCGTATTCGACCTGCTCGTCGGCCCCCAGTACCGCGTCGATCTCACCGAGTTCGATGCGCAGGCCGCGGATCTTGACCTGGAAGTCGCTGCGCCCCTGGTACTCCAGTTCCAGTTGCGCGCCGTCGGCCGTCTTGACCTCGACCCAGCGCACCATATCGCCGGTGCGGTACATGCGCGCCCCGTGCTGGGTGTACGGATTGGCCACGAAACGTGCCGCGGTGAGGCCGAATCGGTTGAAGTAACCGCGGGCCAGCGCGGGCCCGGCCAGATACAGCTCACCGGTCACGCCGACGGGAACCGGCCGCAGCCAGGTGTCGAGCACCATGGCCGCCGCACCCCGGATGGGCGCACCGATGGTGATTGGTTCCCCGGGCAGCAACTCACCGGGTCCGGTGGCCCATACGCTGAATTCCGTCGGCCCGTACAGGTTCACCATGCGCCGCCCGGCCGACCAGGCCGCCACCAGTTCGGTCCCGGCCGCCTCCCCGGCCACCGACAGGCAGCTGAGGTCCTCGAGCCCTTCGGGATTCATGGTGGCCAGCACCGACGGCGTGATGACCGCGTGCGTGACCTTCTCGGTGCGCAGCAGCTCCTCGAGCGCGCTGCCGCCGTACACATCCGGCGGCGAGATCACCAGCCGCCCGCCCGCCCCGTGCGCCATGAGCAGCTCGTGCACGGACGCGTCGAAGCTGGGCGAGGCCACCTGCAGCGCACTGGTCGTCTCGTCCAGATCCAGCAGACTCTGCTGGGAGGCAACGAGATTGGCCAGCCCGCGATGGCTGAGCAATACGGCCTTGGGCTTGCCCGTCGATCCCGACGTGTAGATGAGGTACGCCGTCTGCGCGAGGTTGATCGGCCCGCCGCGCTCGGCATCGGTGATATGCGCGTCGGAGACCGTCATCACCCGGCGAATGGTGTTGAGGTCATCGAGCAGCAGCCAGTCGATGCTGCCCGGCAGCGTCTCGCCGACATCGCACACCGTCACCCCGATGGGCGCGCGCGAATCGGTGAGGATGTGCTCGATCCGCTCGACCGGATAGTTGGGATCCAGCGGCAGGAACGCCGCCCCGGTCTTGGCCAGCGCCCACACCGCGACCACCGACTCCACCGACCGGGTCAGCGCCAGCACCACGAACGTCTCGCGACCGACCCCGCGCCGCAACAGAATTCGCGCGAACCGGTTGGACCAGGAGTCGAGATCCCGGTAGGTCATGCTGAGCTCGCCGGAGCTCACCGCGATGCCGTCCGGATTGGCGCGCGCCCCCGAGGCCAGGATGTCGGGCAGGGTGCGCAGGGGAGTGGCCTCGCCGCCGCGCACCGGCAGCAGTTGTGCCCGCTCGATCGGATCGCAGTGCTGCAGCTGGGCGACGCGCCGCTGCGGATGGTCGGCGATCTGGTTGAGCAGCAGCACGAACCGGTCGAGCAGCCGCCGCGCCGCCGCCTCGGGCAGCTCGTCGGCCATGAATTTGATGGTGATGGTCAGGCTTTCGCTGCCGTCGGCGGCGCGCTGCGGAATCACCATCAGATTGAGCGGATACGGCGTCGCATCCGTGCCGGACACATCGAGAATCCGCATGCCCGCGATATCCAGTGCCCGCGAGAGCGTTTCGCGATCGATGGGATAGGACTCGAACACGGTCAGCGTGTCGAACAGCTCGGGCAGCCCGACGGCCTGATGAATCGCCGCCAGCCCGACATGCTGGTGATCCAGCAGCCGCGCCTGCTCGCCCTGCACCCGCGCCAGCAGATCGCCCACGCGCTCACCGGGTTCCAGCCGCACCCGCACCGGCAGGGTGTTGATGAACAGCCCGACCATCTCCTCGACCCCGGCCAGCTGCGGCGGCCGCCCGGAGACGGTGCCGCCGAACACCACATCGGTGCGGCCGGTGAGCATGGCCAGCAGCAGCGCCCACGCCGCCTGCACCGCTGTGTTCACCGTCGCGCCGGTCGCGCGCACCGTGCCGGTCAGCCGCTCCAGGCGCACCGCGTCGAATTCGACCGAGACCATGCCGGATTCGGTCGAGGTGATGCCCGCCAGGGTGGGCACCGCCCGCGTCGGAGAATCGACCCCGGCCAGCGCCTCGGTCCAGACGGCCAGCGAGGCGGCATCGTCCTGCTCGCCCAGCCAGGCCAGGAATTCGCGATACGAGTGCGCCGGGGTCTGCGGAATCTGATGCCCGGTGACCGCGGCCAGATATCCGGCCAGCAGCTCCCGCACCACCAGCGGCGTCGACCAACCATCCAGCGCCAGATGGTGATTGGTCATGAGCAGCGTGTACGCCTCGGCCTCGGTGCGAATCAGGCTGAACCGCAGCAGCGGTGGCCGGGCCAGGTCGAAGCGGGTGCCCGCGTCCACGGCGATCAGCCGGGCCAGTTCCCGCCGCCGTTCGGCGGGTTCGGTGATGGTGGTGAGATCGATTTCCTGCCACGGTATTTCGGCCTCGCCCAGCACCAGCTGGCGCGGGCCGTCGGTGGTCTCGACATACGCCACCCGCAGCACCTCGTGCCTATCCAGCAGCGCCGCGGCCGCCGTGCGCAGCCGAGCCGCATCCACCCGCCCGGCCAGGGTGAGCTGGGTCTGCACGGTGTAGCCGTCGGCGGTATCGGTGTCGTAGCGGGCGTGGAAGAGCAGCCCGTACTGCAGCGGCGAGAGCGGCCACACGTCGGCCAGCGCCGGATACGTGCGCTCCCACTCGTCCAGTTGCGGCTGCGAGACCGCCACCAGCGGGAAGTCCGACGGCGTGTGCCCGCCCGCCCCGGCGTGCCGGGCATGGGTGACCAGCGCGGTGACCGCCCGCCCCCACAGCCGCGCCAATTCCCGCACCTGGGCCGCCCCGAGCACCCGCGAAGCGTAGGCCCAGGTCACCTCCAGTCCGGCGGCCGTGTGGAACGCGTTGATGTCGACGACCGCCTCCAGCGGCGCGCTGTCGTCCTGGGTGGAGGCGAATCGGACCGGCACCCACGGTGTTTCCGTGCCGCCGGGATGCTCCACCCCGGCTCCGGTCCGGCCCAGATAGTTGAAGCTGATCTGCGGTGTCGGCGCACCCTCGAACTCGGCCGCGGTCTCGGCGTCGAGGTAGCGCAGCATGCCGAATCCGACGCCCTTGTCCGGGATGGCCCGCAGCTGTTCCTTCACGGCCTTGAGCACCGCGCCCGCGGCCGGGCCGCCCCGGAAGGCGTCGTCGAGATCGATATCGCCGAGATCCAGCGCCACCGGGAACACGCTGGTGAACCAGCCGATGGTGCGGGAGATGTCGGCGCCCGGCAGGATCGACTCCTCGCGCCCGTGCCCCTCCACCGTGAGCAGGGTGCGGTGGGTGCCGCGAATCCGGCCGACCGCCATGGCCAGCGCGGCCAGCAGCGCGTCGTCGAGCCCGCAGTGGAAGCGCGTCGGAATGAATTCCTGTGCGGCCGTAGCGGTGTCGGCATCGATCACGGTCCGCAGCTGACCCATGGTGGCCACGGTGTCGAGCGTGCGATCGAGGGCGCGAGTCCCCAGCCGCGGGTCCGGGGTGGTGAGAATGGTTCGCCAGAAGGGGATTTCGCCCGCACGGGCGGGCGTCTGCTCGACCTGCCCGTGCGCCCAGCGCCGGAACGAGGTGCCGACCGGAGCGAGCGTGCCGCCCGCCCATGCGGTGGCCAGATCCGGCAGCAGGATGCGCCAGGACACGCCGTCGGTGACCAGGTGGTGCAGCACGACCCACAGCAAAGGCAGCGCGTCGCCGCGCTCGATCAGTACGAAGCGGGCCACGATACCGGCGGCCGGATCCAGCAGATCGGCCGCACGCTGCAATTCGTCCTCACCGTCGCTGTCGGCGGTGGTGCTGACGGTCTCGATGAGCGCCCCGGCCTCGACTCCGCCGGGTTCGCCGACCCGCCAGTCCCAGGCGCGCGTGCCGTTGGCGGACGTATGGGTGAGGGTGCTGCGCAGCAGGCCGTGGCGATCCAGCACGGCCTGCACGGCCGCGACCAGCCGACTGCGGTCGATGTCATGCGGCAGCGGAATCAATACGGCCTGGGCGAATCTGGGCCAGGCGTCGCTGTGCGCCAGCATGTCGTGCACGATCGGCGTCAGCGGCACCTGGCCGACCGGGCCGCCCGGCAATTCCTGGATGACCGGTGTGGTCACCTCGGTCGCCACCGCCGCCAGCCCGGCGACGGTCTTGTGCTCGAACACATCCCGGGCGCGCAGCCCCAGCCCGGCCGCCTTGGCACGCGCCACCAGCTGGATGGCGACAATGCTGTCACCGCCGAGTGCGAAGAAATTGTCGTCCGCGGCAACCGATTCCACGCCGAGCACGGCGGCGAACACCTCGGCGAGCAGGATTTCCCGCTCGGTGGCCGGAGCGCGACCCGCCCGGGCCCGGGTGCCGAAATCGGGCTTCGGCAGGGCCCGGCGATCCACCTTGCCCGCCGGAGTGAGGGGCAGCGTATCGAGCACCATCACCACCGACGGCACCATGTGGGCCGGAAGCTGCTGGGCCACCGTGGCTTTCACCGCCTCGGCCTCGACCACCGAATCCGTCGCCAGCACGTACGACACCAGCGCGGTCGCCCCGCCCGGCGTGCTCGCGCCCACCGTGATCGCCATCTCGACGCCCGGATGCCGCGCCACCGCCGCGTCCACCTCGCCGAGCTCGATGCGGAAGCCGCGCACCTTCACCTGGGTGTCGCCGCGCCCCAGGTATTCCAGCTCCCAGCGGCCGTGGCGTCGTCGCCACCGCACCAGATCGCCGGTGCGGTACATGCGCTCCCCGGCGGCGAACGGACTGGCCACGAACCGCTCGGCGCTCAACCCGATGCGCTGGTGGTAGCCGCGCGCCAAACCCGCACCGCTCAAATACAATTCGCCGACCACACCCGGAGGCACCGGGCGCAGCCACGGATCCAGCACGACGGCCGATACACCCCGCGAGGGCGCGCCGATGGTGATGGGATCACCCGGGGCCAGCGGGGCGCTCAGGGTGGCCGTGATCGTGGTCTCGGTCGGACCGTAGCCATTGATGACGCACCGACCGGCCCAGCGCACCGGCAGTTCCGGCGGGCAGGAGTCGCCGCCGACCACCACCGTCCGCAGCCGGGGCAGCGAATCCGGTTCCAGTGAACCCGCCACGGCCGGAGTCACATTCAGATGCGTGACCTCCAGCTGCCGCAGCACGCGAGCCAGGTCGTCGCCCGCGTAGGCCGTGGGCGGGACCACCGCCACCGTCGCGCCCACCGCGAACGCGACCAGCAGTTCCTCGATCGAGATGTCGAAGCTCGGCGAGACCGCGTGTGCCACCACGGCATCCGAGCCGACACCGAATGCGGCCCCGGAACCGGTGACCAGATTGGTGAGCCCCCGATGGGTGACCGCGACGCCCTTGGGCAGACCGGTCGACCCGGAGGTGTAGATCAGATACGCGACCTGGTCCAGCAGTACCGGCGCCCGGCGATCGGCATCGGTGATCGGGGCCGAATCGCTTGCGGTGAGCCGCGTCTCGGTGTTCGGATCGTCGAGCACCAGCCAGTCGATCCGATCCGGCAGCGCCGCCCGCGACCCGGCCACCGTCACACCCGCTACCACACCGCTGTCGGCGATCATGTGCTCGATGCGATCGATCGGATACCCGGGATCGATGGGCACGAACGCCGCGCCCGTCTGCGCCACCGCCCACATGGCCAGCACCGATTCCGCCGAGCGCGGGATCGAGATCGCCACCACCCGTTCGGGTCCCGCGCCCGCCGCGATCAGCACCCGGGCCAGCCGGTTCGCGTACTCGGTGAGCTCCCGATAGGTGTAGGCGGTGCCGTCGATGCGCAGGGCGATGGCCGAGGGCGCGCGCTCGGCCCCGGCGGTGAGGATGTCGGGCAGGCTGCGCGGCCGGGTGCCGTCGCGACCGGACGCGGGCACCAGCTCGGCGTGTTCCGCGGCGGATATCACGGTCACCGCGGCCAGACGGCCCTCGATGCCCCCGGCCAGGAAGCGGTGCAGGAACTCCAGGAACCGCGCGTGCAGGGTGGCGAGCTCGGTGTCGCCGTAGCGGTTCGGGTTGGCCTGGAAGTCGATGTGGGTGCGCTCGCCGCCGGTCCCCGGATAGACGTTCACGAACAGGTCGTCGATGAGTCCCGAGGTCAGCACGTGCAGCTGCCCGGTCACCTCGCCGAGCCGGATGCGGGTGTCGGCGAGCATGAGGTTCACCGTCGGACCGAACCCGGCGACCTCGTCCATGGCCCAGCCGAGGTCGCGAATGATGTCCTCCTGCCGGTACCGCTGCCGGCGCAGGGCGGCGGTCAGCTCACCCTGGGTGGCGCGGATGAGATCGCCGACCGTGGCGGTGGGGGAGGGGTGCAGGCGCAGCGGCACCACATTGGCGACCATGCCGCCGGAGCGGCGCAGGGTCGCGGTGGTGCGCCCGGACACCGGCAGGCTCAGCACGATCTCGCCCGCGCCCGTCATGGCACCGACGAAGGCGGCGAAGGCGGCCACCACCACGGGAGCCGGACTGGTGGACAGCGCCGCCGTCGCCGAATCCAGCAGGGCCGCCGTCGATTCCGGCAGCGCACCGCTCAGCAGCCGCGGATGGGCGTCCACCGCGCCGGTACGCTTGCCCAGCTGGGCCGGTTCGGGCATGCCGATCAGGTGTTCGCGCCAATAGTCGCGGTCGGCCTGCAGCTTGTCCGAATCCCGGTATGCCGCATCGGCTTCCACGATGCGCTGCAACGGTTCGGCCTTGCCCGGCGGGATCTCCTCGCCGCGCGCGGCCGCGTTGTAGATCTCCGAGGTGCGCTGCAGCATGGTCAGCGCGCCGACGCCGTCGAGCAGGATGTGATGGAAGCGCGAGTACCAGTACCAGCGGTCGGGCGCCAGCCGCAGCATGGCGACCTTGCACAGCCGGTCCCGGGTGAGGTCCAGCGGCGCGGTGTACTCCGCGCGCATCCAGGCTTGGGCGGCGGCCTCCGGATCGGGCGCGCCGCTCAGATCGACGGTCTCGATCCGGTCGTCGAGCGTGGTGTCGACGAGTTGCCAAGGCAGATCGTCGATTTCGATCAGCCGCAGGTATCCGGTGCCGAACTCGCGCCCGGCCCGGCGCGCCGCGTCGGCGAGCAGTTCGACATCGAACTCGCCGGTGAACTCGACGTACTGGGCGATCGAGACCGGCGTGTCACCGGCGAGCTGCTGGGCGAACCAGATACCGCGCTGGGCCGCCGAGAGAGTGAAGGCCGCGGACGAATCGGGGGTGGTGGAAGCGGACAGGGTGCTACTGGAAGTCATTCTGCTGTCAGCCTTTTGCGACCTATAGAGATTCGGCGGTTCAGGAAGCCTTCCGCGCCAGTTGCAGTTCCGCCTCGGTGAGCGGTGCGTCCGAGCCGGTGAGGTACTGCACCAGCGTGGACCGGTCATCGAGCACCAGCCAGCGGCTCGCGTCGGTGATCAGATCGCGCCCGGCCTTGGTGGTGATGCCGAAATCGGCACGCGCCAGGGTGGTTTCGGTGGTGAGCGGCACCGGCGTGGCCCCGGTCTTGACGATGGCCAGACGGGCCACCACAGCCTCGAGCTGCGGGGTCTCCGCGATCGCGATGCGGGCGCCGGGGTGGGCTCCGAGGCGCAGCAGCATGCGCGCCATGCGGTTGCTCCAGCGGTCCAGCTCCGCGTTCTTGAGTTCGCAGTCGGCGGCGGTCACCGCGATGGAGGCGGGCGATTCGACCGGCTTGCACATCGAACATCATCCTCTCGGAGGGGGCGGTAGCGGGGGTGTTCGGTATGTATCCACTCTCGCCGCCGCGCGCCGCGGTCGATAGCGACCACAGTGCTGCCGATTTCCGCTCCGAGGGTGCGGGTCCCTCCACCCTAGGGTGGGTGGAAGATCATCTGCCCGGCCCGATCATGATTTGTCCAGCTCCTCCATGGTTTGCTGGATCATGGTGATGGAGTCGCGCGGGCTCAGCGCCATGGCCCGTAACTGATCGAACATCACCCCGTAGCGCCGCACCTCCGGATGACCCTCGATGAGCTCGTCGCTCGCGATGCCCTCGACGTAAACCAGTTCGGGGTCAGCGGGATCCGGGAAGTCCAGCAGCGTGAACGAGCCCAGCATCCCCGGGTGCGCGCCGGCGTCGAAGGGCAGGATCTGCAGGATCACATTGCGCTTCTCGGTATGCCATAAGAGCTGGCTGAACTGCTGGCTCATCACCTCCGGGCCGCCCACCAGGCGGCGGATGACGGCCTCGTCCAGCACCACCCACAGCTCCAGCGGATCATCCTTGATCAGCACCTTGGAACGCTCCTGCCGAGCCCGGATGCGTTGCTCGATAACCTGATCCGACACCTTGGGCATGGTGGTCTGGTAGACCGCGTTGGCGTACGCCTCGGTCTGCAGCAGGCCGGGGACGTAGGTGGACTGGAAGAAGCGCGCCGAGAGCGCCTCCGCCTCGAAGTTGATGTATGCCCCGTAGACCTCGGAGACCGCGTCCTCGAAGGACCGTGCCATGCCGGGGCGGAGCGCGTCGACCAGCAACTGCAAGGCATCTGAACGCTGTGGCTCGCCGATGCCGTACAGATCCAGCATCGCGGTCAGGGTGCGGCGCTGTGGCCTGGCCTGAGCGGTCTCGATGCGGTAGAGCGTGGTCACGTTGATGCCGGTCTTGGCGCTGACCACCTCTTTGCTGAGCTGTGCGTTCTCGCGCATCTCGTGGAGCATCGCGGCGAGCCGCCGCAAACGGACGGTAAGCACGGTGCGCTTGCCTGCCATGACAACCCTTTCGCTTGGCGCACAAGCAAGAACGCATTCTTGCGTTCTTGCATTTGTAAGAGCATGATCCAGCTAGCCTATTCGTGTACAACCGATCCGATGACCGGTATAGCTGAATCCGGAGACCAATCATGTTGGTGCGATTAGTGATGCTGTCGGGTGTGTATGGGGAGTCGCGATGACCATGTCCATAGCGGGAGTCCTGCCAACCGCTCCGCAATTGCTCTGCGCCTTCCAGGGAAGGCGATTTCAAGATCGAGTTTTGTTGCGGTCGGCGCACGCTCTTGCCGAACTTCACGAACGTCGTGCCCAGGTGCGGGATCCCATGATGGTGAGTGAGATCGATTGTCGCCGCGGCGAACTCGTTGACGATATCAACGATTGGGTGGAACAGGAACTGCCACAACACCGCAACGGCGCCAGGCTGCACACCGAGAGTCTGGGCTCGGTCGTCGACCGCATGGCCCGGAGCTGGGTGGAGGCCAATCAGGTGATCGATCACGAGGGTGCGGCCAGTGATAACACCCATAAACACTGGTACCATCTTGCCGAACTGGTGGACGGTTACACTGATCTCGTAATCGACGTGGCCGGTGGCCGTCGCCGTTTACCAGAACAATGATTCCAAATGCATTGACACAATTAATGTATTGCTACCGAACCATTGATCGTCAGCGGTGACGTCAACCGAGTAGCGCTATCGGACCAATAGCTCGCTCGAACCGTAAGACGTCGCCCGCCCCAAGACGGCGGGCGCAACGGGGCGCCCCGCCCGGCGTGCCGCGTGGTCGACTGGCGCGGCACGCCCGCCCTGAAATTCTCGTGACTGCGGAGCGCTCGACAGTCATTCGCACGGTGTCTTTTTCGCACTCGTGCGGGTGTAATCGGCTTTTCACAATCCGAGGGGACGGAGTTCGTTCATGAACGCGGGCGAGGCCACGGCCACCGAGCTCTACCAGCGGGCCCTGGGTGGCTCGTTCCGCCTGGAAGTCGGCGCCGCGCGCAAGTGCGCCGCAAACTTCCTGCGGTTCGCAGACGCGCTGGACCCGCAGATCGCGCGCAGCCGCGATGCCCACACCCTCGCCGGCTTCGGCGAGTTCGACTCGGCCCATCAGCTCAGGCGCGGCTTCGAGCACAAGGCCGCCGACCTCACCGATGCGCTGACCGCCCTGCGGGATTCGGCCCTGGAAATGGCCGCCGCCTACCTGCTGGCGGCAGGTCTCATCGAGGCCACCGACGCCACCCACTCCCGCACCCTCTTGGCCGCAACCGCGGCCACCGAGACTTCGGGGTTCTGATCCCTCACCCGGAGAACAGTTGGGCCGGTACCTGAATCCCCAGGTGCCGGCCCAACTCTCGTCCGTGTCAGGTGATCTCAGCCATTCCCGCTGAACGCGACGGTCGTCCCGACCCCGATGATCATCGCCCCGCCGGTGGCCCCGATCGCCTCCACCCGCCGCGGCGACCGCGCGAACCACTGCCGCGCCGAGGCTGCGCCCACGGCCCACACGATATCCGAAAGCACCTGCAGCACAGGGAAAACCGCCCCGATCACCAGGAACTGCAGCGGCAGCCACCCCGCCTCCGGCACCGCGAACTGCGGCAGCACCGCCGCGAAGAACACCACCGTCTTCGGATTGGTCACCCCGACCAGGAACCCCTGCCGCAACACACGCCGCTCATCGGCGGCCGGAATCTCGGCCCGCAGCGCCTCGCTCAGCTTCCGCCGCTCCCGAATGGCATTGGCCCCCAGGAAGATCAAATACAGTGCACCGGCGATCTTCACCGCCAGGAACAGCATCGCCCACGCCATCAACAGCGCTCCCAGTCCCAGCGATGCCGCCACCAGGCACACCGTCGTCCCCATCCCCGTGCCCACCACCGACAGCACCGCCGCCCGCCGCCCCAGCACCAATGCCCTTCCCACCGAGAACATCACGTTCGGGCCGGGAATCACGATGATGATCATGGCGGCCACACCGAAGGCCACCATGTGCGACAGCGGAACCATTTAGCGCGGCTTCCAGTAGTTGTCCGGGCCGACGACCTGGATGCTCGTGTGAGCCGGGGCATCGAGGTTGGGTTCGAGGGCGGAATCCTTGGCCAGATTGATGTAGACGCCGTAGGACTCGTAGACGTAGCGGTACTGCTGGCGGCCCCAGCTGGAGTAGGTGGCGCCGAAGAGGGTGTCGTAATCGGCCTGGCAGACGCTGGAGCCGACGCCCTGGGTGGGGCACCAGACGTCCCAGGTCTGGTTGGCGCCCTTGAGACCGTTGTAGAGGTTCTCGGCCTCGGTGTTGGAGGGGAAGGCGAAGACCTCGACCGAGACCAGGATCTTGTCGTCCTGGCTGATGTAGGTGCCGGTCACCATCCCCTGGCACTTGTTGGTGTCCAGCGCGGTTTTCACGTTCTGCGACATATTGGTGGTGGTGCAGTCCTTGATGCCCGACGAGCGGCGGGTGAACAGCACGTTCTTGCTGTCGGTGAAGTTCTGCGGGAGCATCGCCTCCACCGTGAACGGCGTCTTGTCGGTGGCCTGCTGGTTGAGGGTGCTCTTGTCGAAGGCCGCGGTGGTGGTGGTCGGGGGCGCGGTGGTCGTGGTGGGCGGAACCGTGGTCGTGGTGGTCGTCTTGGCGGTGTCCTTGGAATCGCCGCGGGTGAGCACGACCGCGCCGACGCCGAGGGCGATGACCAGCACGACCAGCAGGACGCCGAGGATCACCTTCAGCGCGGTATTGGAGTCGCCCGATTGTGGTTGCGGCGCTTGGGAGTACACGAGCGGCTGCGGCTGGGACCAACTGGCCGGTGGGCCGGGGGCGGTGGACTGGCCGAACGCCACCGTGGGCAGGGCGGGCGCGCTGGCGGGGCGCTGACCGGTGAACCGATCCAGCACCGCCAGATGCTCGGAGAGGTAGTTCGCGCCGTCGGGGGTCAGGTAGGCCGCGCGCAGCGCGTCGCCCCATTCCGTCGCGGAAGGCCGTGCGTCCGGCCCGAATCCGCCATTGCCGAAGGCCCGGTCGAACAGGGCGCGAATCCGCGGATCCAGATCGGCGGGATACCCGCGCGTCGGCTGCCACGGCGCGCCGGGCCCGGCACCGGCATCGAGGAACAGGGTGCGGTACAGCAGCACCGCGAGGTCGTAACGGTCCTTGTAGCGGTCGTAGGCGGACTCGACCGGCTGCAGCCCGGAGGTGGTGTCGATGACATAGGCCAGCGGGACGGTCGCGTGCCAGAGCACGTTCTTGGCCGACAGATCGCCGTGCACCAGGTGCTGGTCCTCGAGCACCCGCACGATATCGCAGAGCCGAATGCTCAGTCCCGCCCGGAAATACGTCGCGACCTGCCCGGGTGCGCCGCTCCACAGCTGGTCCAGGGTGCGCGGCCGCCCGTCGGGCAGCAGGTAGTCCATGGGAATCAGCGGCAGGATGACACCGGCCAGCACCCCGTCGTGGACGATCAGGTCGATCGGCCAGTTGATGGCCTCGGCGGCATTGGCGGTGGATCCGCCCGCGTTGACCACCGTCTGCCGCCCGACGAGCATGGCCTGCCGGGCCCATTCGATCCCGTCCGGGCTGGTGACCGGCGTCCGGAACTGCTTGTAGAGCCGCTGCTGCCCGCGCGGATCCCGGCACAGGTACAGCACCGACCGGCTGCCCGCGGCGTAGAAGGGTTCGGCGTCCACGTCATAGGACTCACCCGACATACCTGCGACGAACACCATCGAACTTCCCCCGCCCGAACAGTAACTCCGACAAAGCCAGCAACTCCGACAACGCGGCCAGAATACCGGTCCAGGGTCCGCCACGCCCGGGCATGAACGCAAGACACCGCTGACCGTCCCCGCATTGCCGGTCAGCGGTGTGGTGCGGTGAATGCGCTCAACGCAGCGCCGCACGACCTTTCAAGCGACCCAGGATGACCAGGGCGATGAGGGTGACCAGCACCAGCAGGGTGGTGCTGGCGGCCGCGTCGAAGACCGCGCCGCGGTCGGTGGCGGCGAAAATGGTCACCGGCAGCGTCTTCCAGGTGGCCGGGTAGACCATGATCGTCGCGCCCAGTTCGCCCATGGACAGCGCGATGGCCAGACCCGCGGCCGCGCCCAGGGCTGGCAGCAGCAGCGGCAGCGTGATGCGCAGCAGCACCCGCACCGGTCCCGCGCCCAGCGATTCGGCGGCCTGCCGGTAGCCGGGATCGAGCCGGTCCAGCGCCGCGGAAACCCCGCTGAACGCATAGGCCAGCACCAGCACCGTATGGGCCAGGATCACAATCCATTTGGTGCCGCCCAGCAGCAGCGGGCGCTCGTTGAAGGTGATGAGCACGCCCAGGCCGATGGCCACCGACGGCACCGCCACCGGCACGTGGAACACCGCGTCGGTGATCCGCCGCAGCCAGCCCGGCGCCTCCCGCGAGGCCAGCGCCGCCCAGGTGCCCAGCACCAGCGAGAACAGCGCCGCCAGCAGCGCGGTCTGCAGGCTCACCGACAGGCTCGCGGACTCCTCGCCCGACAGCGCCCGATCGAAATTCGCGAAACCCAGCTGCGAGGGCAGCGGCCCGCTCCAGCGCCCGGCCAGCGCGGCGGCCACCACGGTCGCGATCGGGGCCACGAACACCACCGCGACCACGATCCCGAACACCGCGAGCACCGCGGCCCGCCCGCGTCGCGTCCACACCAGCATGATCAGCTCTCCTTCCGCGCACTGGTCAAGCGCGCGAACAGCATTCGGTATCCGAGATACAGCCCGAGCGACAGCAGCACCTGCACCGAGGCCAGCACCGCGGCGCCGGGCAGATCGAAGGTGACGATGCCGCGCGTGTAGATCAGCGCGGGCAGCGTGATGACGCCCTTGGCGCCGGTGAACAGCACGATGCCGAATTCGTTGAGCGTCAACAGCAGCGTGAGGCTGCCGCCCGCGGCGAGCGCGGGCCACGCCTCGGGCATGACCACCTGCCGCAGCACCCGCCACGGCGTCGCGCCCAGGCTCGACGCCACGTCCAGCTGCTCACGCGGCAACTGCGCGAACGCCGCCAGCAGCGGGCGCACCACGAACGGCGTGAAGAAGGTGACCTCGGCGAGGATCACACCCCACGGCGTGCTCAAGAAGTTCACCACCGGCTTGGTCCCGCCGGTGATCTGGTTGATGAACGCGTTGACCGCGCCCGCCGTCCCGTACAGGAACGTGAACGCCAGCGTCACAAGGAAAGACGGCAGCGTGAGCACCGAATCGATGAGCCGCCCCACCAGCTGCGACCCCGGAAACGGCACGAACGCCAGCACCACGGCCAGGAACGTCCCGAGCACCAGGCACCCCAGCGTCGAGCTGACCGCGATGGTCACGGTGCGCCACAGCGCATGCCGGAACGACTCCTCGGCCAGCACCTTCGACCAAGTCCCGACCCCTCGCCCGGACTTGGTCTTGGTCGACTCCAGCAGCACCCGCACGATCGGATACACCGCGATGAGCAGCACCACCAGCACCGGCGGCAGCGCCCACAGCATCGGCCGCCACGATCGGCCCGCCTCGCGCGCCTCGGGAGCCGCTGGCGCGGAAGAGGATTCGAGCAGCGCGGTCATGCCCGCACCTCGTCGTCCGCGGCGGCCGCGGTGCCGATGCCCGGCGGAATCAGCACACCGGCCGGATCGGGGAAGCGGATGCCGATGTGGTCGCCGGCGGCGATCTCGGTGTGGCCGAGGACATCCACCGCGAGTTCGGTGGGAATGCCGGTCACGTCGAGGTGCAGGCGGGTGGAGGCGCCCTTCCAGACGCTGGTGATCACGGTGGCGCGCAAGGCATCCCGGTCGGTCAGCGGGACGACCTGGACGGTGTGCGGGCGGACGCACAGCTGGGCGTCGGCGTTGGGCGCCCAGTCGGGGCGGCCGACACCCGGCGGGGGCGCGTCGGCGCGCAGGGTGTGCTCGCCGACGGTGACCAGCGCGGCGGTGCCGGAGACGTGCTTCACCTCGCAGGCAAGCAGATTCGCGCCGCCCAGGAAGGATGCGGTGAATTCGGTGGAGGGCTGCCGCCACAGGTTGCGGGCGGTGTCGATGTCGACCAGTCGCGCGTCGCGCATGACGGCGATCCGGTCGGCCAGCGCCAGCGCCTCGGCCTGGTCGTGGGTCACGTACAGCATCGCCGTGTCCGGCAACGCCTTTCGCAGCTGCTGCAGTTCCCCGAGCATGTTCTGGCGCAGCTGGGCGTCGAGTGCGGCCAGCGGCTCGTCGAGCAGCAGCACCTTGGGGCGGATGGCCAGCGCCCGCGCGATGGCGACGCGCTGCTGCTGCCCGCCCGACAGCTCGCGCGGCAGCCGCTGCGCGTAGGCCCCCATGCCGACCATCTCCAGGGCCTCGGTCACCCGGGCCCCGATCTCGCTGCGCGGCACACGATGTGCCTTGAGCCCGAAGGCCACATTGTCGCGCACCCGCATGTGCGGGAACAGCGCGTAGGACTGCACCACCACCCCGATCCCGCGCTTGGCGGGGGACAGGTCGGTGACGTCGCGCCCGGCCAGGCGCACCGTGCCCGAGGTGGGCCGGACGAATCCGGCCAGCGCCTTGAGCGCGGTGGACTTGCCGGAACCGCTGGGCCCCAGGAGCGCGACCGTTTCGCCCGCGGCGACGCGCAGGTTGAATTCGGCCAGTGCGACGGTGGTCTTCTTGCCGCGGCCGTAGGTGACCCCGACCCGGTCGAACACGATGGCCGGTTCGTCGGTGGACTCGGTGGCCACCGTGGATGTCGTCAACGCGGAGGACATGGTTGCTGCTCCTGGGGCTGAAGGGTGGACTAGCTGCCGGTGGCCTTCGAGTAGGCGGCGACGTCGGCGTCGAGGTCGTCGAGCACCTTGGTCCAATCCGGGTGCAGGATCTCGACGTTCTTCACCACCGAGGCCGGGGAGACGGCGCCGGGCGTGGTGGCCGGGACATTGGCGAGCTCGGTGCGGGCCGGGACGGCGAAGGCGTCCGGCAGGCTCTTCTGCGCGTCGGCCGAGAGCAGGAACTCCATCAGCTTCTTACCGGCGCTCGAATGCGGCGCGCCCTTGGCCAGGCCCATCAGGTACGGCAGCGCGACCGTCTTGGCCTTGCCGTCGGCGGTGGCGGGGAAGAAGACGTCGAACTTCGAACCCTTCTCCTTCACGGTGGCCAGGTTCATCTGCACGTCACCGTTGGCGACCAGGAGCTCGCCCTTGTCGACCTTGGCCTGCAGCTTGCCGGTCGAGGAGGACGGGCCGACATTGTTGGCCTGCAGCTTGGTCAGATAGTCCAGCGCGCCCTGCTTGCCCATCAGCTGCTGCAGCAGGATCAGCACCGCGGTGCCGTCACCGGCCTGGCCGGGGGTGGAGTACTGGATCTTGCCCTTGTAGTCGGGCTTGAGCAGGTCGTCCCAGGTGATGACCTTGGTGGCGTCGACCGAGGGGTTGGCGATGAAGCAGAGGTAGTTGCCCGCCAGGGTGACCCAGTTGCCCTTGGCGTCCTTGTCGGCCGGGGCGACGGCGGCGGTGTCGATGCCCGACGCCTGCAGCAGACCGGACTTGTCGGCCTTCTGCATGAACGGCGGCAGGGTCACCACCACGTCGGCCTGCGGGTTGGACTGTTCCTTCTCGACGCGGCTGACGACCTCGCCGGACCCGGCCTCGACCAGGTTGACCGCGATGCCGGTCTGGTCCTTGAACTTCGCGAACTGGGCCTTGTACCAGTCGCCGACGCCATCGGCGGAGTAGACGGTGACCGTCTTGTCGCCCGATTCGCCGCTGCCGGTGCCGCCGCAGGCGGTCAGGCTGAAGGCGACCGCGGTGGCGGAGGTCAGGATGAGAGCGGTACGGGCGATGGTGCGTGCGAGGCGGTTGTTCGAATTACGCACGGTGACTGCAACTTTCAGTTCAGGGGACGTGAGGCTAGAAGGGACGGGTGGGTACTCCGCCGCCCGGCGAGGCGCGCCGGGCGGCGGAATTCTCTAGCCGCGCTCGGCCAGCAGCAGCTGCGCGAACTCGGTCACCGAGGGCAGCACGTGGGTCGCGCCGGCGGCGCGCAGCTGCTCCTCGGTGTGCGCGCCGGTCAGCGTGCCCGCGACGATGCGCGCGCCCGCGGCCAGGCCGGTGGCGATATCGCTGGACGTATCGCCCAGCACGGCAACGCGATCCACGGCGTCGACCTCGAGCCGCAGCAGGGCGGTCAGCACCATGTCCGGGTAGGGGCGGCCGCGTCCGGCGTCGGATGGGACCAGGGCCAGGTCCGCGATGTCGTTCCAGCCCAGCGCGTTCAGCAGCTTGTCCTGGGTCTCGCGGCTGAACCCGGTGGTCAGCGCCACCTTGATGCCCGCCGCGCGCAGCGCCGAAATGGCCTCGGCGGCACCGGGAATCGGGGTGATCCCGGCCTGCTCCGCGAGCTCGGTGTAGGCGGCCTCGAAGGCGCGGTTGGCTTCCTGGGCGCGGTCCTCGTCGCCGAACAGGGTGCGGAAGCACCAGATCTTGGACTGGCCCATGGTGCGCTGCACGAACTCCCGGGCGTCCTCGCGCTCCTGCCCTTCGGCGGGAACGCCGACGGCGGTGATGGCCGCCTCGAACGCCTGCTCGACGAGTCCGTCATCGGCGACGGTGGTGCCGGCCATGTCCAGGACGGCGAGTTCGATCTGCTTGTCGGACACTGGGTTTCCTTTGCAGTTCAGGGGTTCAGAGGTGGAGGAGATCGGCGGTCTGCTCGCCGAGGGCGGGGCCGAGGGTCATGCCGCGACCGCCCGGGCCGGTGATCACCCAGACGCCCTCGGATGCCTGTGCGCGGGTGACGATCGCCCCCGGATCGATGGACTGGCTGTACACGCCCGCCCAGCGCCGCACCACCGGCGGCAGCTTGCGGCCCAGCAGCTCCTCCATCACGCCGGTGAGATGCTCGTAGGGTGCCTCGTCCACGTCGAAGGTGAACGGCTCGTCGTACTCGTGGGTGTCGCCGATGGTGAGCCCGCCGTGCAGGCGCTGCACGGCCAGCAGCTGCATCTTGTGCTGGGCGGCCGTGAACGGCTGCGCCTCTTCACGATTGAGCCGATCCAGCTCCGGGCCCGCGAAGGCCGGATAGTAGCGGAAGCTGTCGCCGTCGGCGATGGCGGTGGTGAGCGGTTCGCCCAGGGGAGCGGTCTGCATCATCTGCAGCCGCACCCGGCGCACCGGAATGTCGCCCACCAGTTCACGAGTCAGGCCGGTGTGCGCGGCGCCCGGGCAGACCAGGACCAGATCGCCCTCGTGGCGGCGGCCGCGATCATCGATCACGGTGGTGCCGGTGATGGCGCGCGCCTCGGTGCCGGAGAAGAAGCTGTAGCGCCCACTGGCCTCCATATAGCGGCGCAGCGCGGGCAGCGCCTGCCGGGATTCCACCGCTGCATCGGTCGAACAGTGCAGGCCCGCAAGGAATTTGCCGCGCAGCGCCGGGTTCAGCGCGCGGACGCGGTCCGGGTCGAGCAGTTCGAAGCCGCGTTCGGCGGCCGACGGGTTCGCCATGGCGGCCTCGGCCACCGCGAGCTCGTTCTCGGTGCGCACCAGGGTGATCGAGCCCGCGGGCCGGAAGCCCACGCCCGGCACCTTGCCGCCGATCTCCTCCCACAGCTGCCGGGACCGCAGCGTGAGTTCCAATTCGTTTGCGCTGCGGCCGGATACCCATACGAGTCCGAAGTTGCGCACGGTCGCGCCGCGCGCCTCCACCTCACGTTCGAGGTGGACTACTTCGTGGCCGCGTCCGATGGCGGCGAGTGCGTGGGCGGTGCCGAGGATCCCTCCGCCGATGATGACCAATCGCATGACCAACATCCTGGGCAATGGTCTAGACCTAGGAGTGTTACGTGTGGAAACGATAGGTTAATAATTGGTATAGACCAATCTTGTGTACGCTGGGGGCATGGATTCGAGGGAGGCCGCAGGGGTGGAAGACCAGCTGGCGCGCATGCCGAAGTCGTATCGCGTGCGGGCGGAATTGGAATCTCTGCTGACCGAACTCTCCGAGGGCGATCCGCTGCCCTCGGAACGCGAACTGGCCCTGCGCTGCGGCGTCGCCCGCGAAACCGTGCGCCAGGCCGTGCGAGAACTGCTGGTGGAGGGGCGGATTCGCCGACAGGGCCGCGGCACCGTGGTCTCGCACCCGAAGATGGTGCAGCCCTTGACACTTCGCTCCTACACCGAGGGCGCGCTCCAGTTCGGCCGCAAGCCGGGGCGGCTGCTCGTCGAGTGGACCGATGTGCCCGCCCAACCCGAGGTCGCCGCGGATCTGGCCGTCCCGCCCGGCACCATCGTCACCCATCTGGAGCGGGTGCTGCTCGCCGACGGCGAGCGCATCGGGCTGGAGAGCACCTGGATGCCGTTGCCGCGCTTCGCTTTTCTGCGCGAGTTCTACGACCCCACCACGTCGCTGTACGCCGCGACGCGCTCGCGGGGCGTGGTGTACTTCTCCGCCACCGAGCGGATCGAGACCATGCTGGCCTCTCCGCGCGAGGCCGCGCTGCTGGAATGCACCACGGCGCTGCCGATGCTGTTGCTGCACCGGCGCAGCGTGGATGCCGAGGGGGTGCCGATCGAACGCGTGCGGTCGCTGTACCGCGGCGACCGCATCGCGTTCCAGGCGAAGCTGACCGATTACTGAATCGGTCGATTACTTCAGCTGCGCGGCGACTTTCGTGCCCAGCAGCTCGATATTGCGCAGCACCTTCTCGTGCGGCAGCGTGCCGACGCTGGAGTGCAGCATGAACCGGTCCAGTCCGAGGGTGTCGCGGATATCGGCGATTTTGGACGCCACGTAGTCCGGCGTGCCCACGAACAGCGAACCGCTCTGCGAGCGCAGGGCATCGAACTGCTGCCGCGTCATCGGGCCCCAGCCGCGCTCGCGCCCGATCCTGGACATGGCCAGCGCGTAGGACGGGTAGAAGTCCTCGACCGCCGCCTTGTCGGTATCGGCGATGTAGCCGTGCGCGTGCACCGCCACCGGCTGCGGCTCGTGCCCGCCCTCGTCGAGGGCCCGGTGGTACAGATCCACCAGCGGCCGGAACCGCGCGGGCTGCCCGCCGATGATGGCGATGGCCAGCGGCAGGCCCAGAAGTCCCGCGCGCACAACGGATTCGGGGCTGCCGCCGACCGCGATCCACACCGGCAGCGGCCGGTTCTCGGTGCGCGGATAGACGATCGCGTCCTTCAGGGGCGCCCGGAACTTGCCCTCCCAGGTGACCGGCTCCTCCTCGCGCAGCTTCAGCAGCAGCGCCAGCTTCTCCTCGAAGAGCTCGTCGTAATCGCTGAGGTCGTAGCCGAACAGCGGGAACGACTCGATGAACGATCCACGCCCGGCCATCAATTCGGCCCGCCCGTTCGAGAGCCCGTCCAGGGTCGAGAAGTCCTGGAAGGTGCGCACCGGGTCGGCGGAGCTGAGCACGGTCACCGCGCTGGTGAGCTGGATCCGCTCGGTCCGCGACGCGATGGCGGCCAGCACCACGGCGGGTGAGGAGGCCGCGAAGTCCTTGCGGTGATGCTCACCCACGCCGTACACGTCCAGCCCGGCCGCCTCGGTGGCCACCGCCTCCTCGACCACCTGCCGCAGCCGCTCACCAGCGGTCGGGATCGGTCCGTCGCCACCGACCGGGTGCGTTTCCGCGAATGTCGTCAGTCCCAGTTCCACGGCCGCAGCCCCTCTCGAGTCTTGTTTCCAAGTCAACTAGGAGCTTAAACGGACCGCAGTCCGGAAAGATTCCCGCCAGCCCGGACCTGGGCATCTCACCATTCGGACCGGCAGATACTCTGGTAGCCATGTCTGTGCGTACCCGCAAGCCCCTCGTACCCGGCGTGCAGTCGCCTATTCGCGAGGTCCCCAAGAACATCGAGCGACCCGAATACGTCTGGAAGAAGACCGCCAACGAGGGACACGAGCCCTGGGTGCAGACGCCGGAGACCATCGAGAAGATGCGCATCGCCGGCAAGATCGCCGCGCAGGCCCTGGAAGAGGCCGGTAAGGCCGTCGCGCCGGGCGTGACGACCGACGAGCTGGACCGGATCGCGCACGAGTACATGCTCGATCACGGCGCGTACCCGTCGACGCTGGGCTACAAGGGATTTCCCAAGTCCTGCTGCACCTCGCTGAACGAGGTGATCTGCCACGGGATTCCGGACTCGACGGTCATCGAGGACGGCGACATCGTGAACATCGACGTGACCGCCTACATCGACGGCGTGCACGGCGACACCAACAAGACCTTCCTCGCCGGTGATGTGGACGAGGAGGTGCGGCTGCTGGTCGAGCGCACCGAGGAAGCCACCATGCGGGCCATCAAGGCGGTCAAGCCGGGGCGCGCGCTCAATGTCATCGGCCGCGTGATCGAGGCCTACGCCAACCGCTTCGGCTACGGCGTGGTCCGCGACTTCACCGGCCACGGCGTCGGACCCACCTTCCACTCGGGCCTGGTCATCCTGCATTACGACCAGCCGGCCGTGGAGTCGGTCATCGAGCCGGGCATGACCTTCACCATCGAGCCCATGATCAATCTGGGCGGCATCGACTACGAGATCTGGGACGACGGCTGGACCGTGGTCACCAAGGACCGCAAGTGGACGGCCCAGTTCGAGCACACCCTCGTCGTGACCGACGAAGGTGCCGAGATCCTCACGCTGCCGTGAAAATCGCCATGCCCCAGCGGGGCGTCACCACGCGCGGCATCGGCTCCCGCGGTCCCCGCC